>JASEHY010000007.1 GCA_030018555.1 Planctomycetota bacterium | reverse complement strand
TTCAGCATGACAACTGGCGACCGTGCGTAAATAGGTTTTTCAACAATCTCATTATACTGAACTTATGCTTGATGTAAAAACTACCGAACGGGAGTTTGCTATCCAACTTATCGGCTGGCTGAATGAATACCTGAATTATGACTGAAGAAAAGAAATATTGGCAAATCAATACGGAAAAACTGGCTAAAGAAATCAAAGACGCGGCACGTGCATCCAAGACCGAAGAAGACCTTAAGATGAAGACTGAACCAATTCTTCAAGCGGTCTTTGAGAAAATCGGCGTAGATGTTGCCAGCGTCAGATACGAAGGAACCGCCACCTCATTCCGGGGCAGGACTGATGCGGTCTATGGTTATTTGACTATAGAGTATAAGGCACCGGGCAAATTATCAATGAATTGATTTGTCCAGAATAAAAGCGTATAATTTTATCATGAATAATAGAATTAACTCATCCACATTGCTCAATCATTCTTATACTTGCCCGCTATGTAAGACCGTTAGCAAAAACACTCTTGCTTATCATTTCAATACCACTCATACTAAAGAAGAATTAGATAATGCTATATTAATTGATAAGACTAACGGCATACCCGATGCAGAACTTGGTCAGAAGTATGGCATAACTTTTAGACATCTTGAAAAACTAATTACTCAACAGCAAGGGGTTAATATTAGTCGTATCCGGAGAGATAAAAAGATAACAACTTTATCCCCTAAGGATTTTAAGGAAGAACAAACAACGGTCTGGAGTTTCAAGAGTCGTGGTAGTTGGGCAACTCATAATGGAGATTATCGGGGAAATTGGTCGCCTTATATTCCTCGTAATATCATTCTGAAATATTCTAAGCCAGGCGAAACCGTGCTTGATTATTTTTGTGGCGCCGGCACAACCGCGGTTGAAGCGAAGTTATTAGGAAGAAAGTCTATTAGTTTAGACATCAACAAAGAAGCCATTAACTTGGCCAAGAAGAATATAGATTTTCGTATTTCGGACAGACAGTTGTCTTTTA
Organism: Planctomycetota bacterium; assembly: GCA_030018555.1. GTDB lineage: Bacteria > Planctomycetota > MHYJ01 > JACQXL01 > JACQXL01 > Yes70-35. The sequence continues at coordinate 16,433 of JASEHY010000007.1, read as the reverse complement.
TAGGAGAAGAAAACCCATCTCAATTATACGAACCAGAGTTACGAGTAGGCGATGCACGTAATTTATCCTTTCTAAAAGATAATTCTATAGACCTAATCTGTGCCCATCCGCCTTATGCCGATATTGTTCATTATACTAATCAGACTGAAGGTGACCTTTCTTTTCTTGGGGTAGATGACTTCTTAAAAGAAATGGCAAAAGTTGCACAAGAAAGTTATCGTGTCTTAAAACCCGGTCGGCAGTGTGCAATTCTTATTGGTGATATGCGGAAAAATAAGAATATTATTCCATTAGGATTTAGACTAATAAATGTTTTCTTGGAAGTAGGGTTTAATCTCAAAGAACTCGTTATTAAACGCCAGCATAATTGTAAAACCAGTGGTTTCTGGTATGCTAATAGCATCAAATATAACTTCTTATTATTAGCCCACGAATATTTGCCCGTATTTGAAAAGCCCAAAACATCTACCCCATTAATGATAAAGGAACAAAAAGGCACTTACGGAGTATTAACACTATCAAGAGAGAAACCACTATTAAAATCCAGACTTAATGAGATGGAAACTTCAACGGTTTGGATACTACCTGAAAATGAATTTGAGGACAGGCTTAATAAAAATGTTATAAAGCGATATTCGGGTAAAAATAGGCATCAGATAATAAACTTAACCTCTGGTAGTAAACATAAAACAAAAATACCAGATAATCTGACCGATTTACTCTTTATAAAATCAAGCTATTTGGGAAACGATAATGTTAATTACGGAATGATAAATAACTATCTTGATGAAGTAAAAAAACTCGTGAGTAAAGGCTTAGAGCATATAACCCGGAAAGGATTCTGCGTTATCCAGACAAAAGATGTTCGGCTTAACAGTTATATTGAACCAGTGGCAAAAAGAATAATAGACATTCTTAGTATCTCTAACCTATTACTGAAAGAAATAATTATTCTGGCAACTGACTCACATAATAATCAATCACAGAGTGATAACCTAAAAGTAAGTCATCAATATCTACTTGTTTACAAGGAGGCAAGATGAAGAATCCGCTAAAACTGACAAAAACAATTTATTACTATCTTAAATCATCCTATAAAATATGGCGTGTTAAACGAATCGCCGTAGATGATTTAATATATACGACGGCGTCAAACATCCAGATTATGGTTTATCCCGGCACTAAAACACAGTCTCCTTATGATTTTATTGTAAAGTTTAAAGAGCCGAATAAACGGGAGCGAACACCAGCACATGTCCATATGATTGTGGAAATGTATGTAAAACACGCTTTTAATCCTTCCTTGACCCTAAAACTAAAAGAACATATTCTATCAATGTTTGACCAGATAAAACCAATTAATTCATTTCCGCCCCAGATTCAATATTTTAAGCCAGAACATATTGAACCATTTAAGGGCTTAGATAAAGTGGGTGAATTTCCGGTAGAGTTTATTTTGGTCGCTACAGAACTAATCGGTATTCAAGAGAAAACAAACTATCCACAAGGGTCGTTAACTCAATCATTATATCAAGATTTCGGAGTTAAAAACCGCTTTTCTGTAATCCAAAAAGCAGTTTGGAGAAGATGAATCAAAGTTACAAGTTATTTGAGGAATAAATAGGAGAAATAATATGACCAGTAAATCATTTTCTGTCCCGGTAGAACCAACAGTACTTATATGGGCAAGGAAAAGTATTGGGATGAGTGAAGAGGAAGTCATCAAAAGGATAAAAGGGATAACAGTAAACACCATCAAAGAGTGGGAGAAAAAAGGCGGCCAAGTAAATCCAACCTTTGCTCAGGTTGAGAGATTGTCAGCGATTTACAAAAGACCGCTGACGGCGTTCTTATTACCTGCACCACCGAAAGAAGCACCTTTCCCTAAGGATTTCCGGACACTTCCTTCTGACGAAAGGAAACCACTTCACCCCAAAACATATCTGGTTATAAGGAAAGCCAGACGCTTTCAATACTCTGCAATGGAGTTAATCAAAGAGTTAAGGGAACCGAGTAAGAAAGTACACCTCAAGGCAAATCCATCGGATAATCCAGAAACGCTGGCAGAAAATATGAGAACACAATTAGGAATTAAAGATTTTCCTCGTTCTATTTCTTTCACCAAGGAAACTGTCTTAGACGAATGGATTAAAATATTGGAAACTAATGGGATATTGGTATTTCAGATCAGTATTACAATGAATAAGGAAATAAGAGGGTTTTCTCTGTTTGATGAAGAGGTTCCGGTGATTGTTCTGAGAAGGTCTGATCAAACATCCGCCAAGATTTTTACGCTCTTTCACGAATTGGCGCATCTACTCTTACGAGAAGGCGGCATCTGTGATTTAGAGGAATCTGATATCTCTCACGAAAAATTCTGTAACCATTTTGCCGGGGCATTCCTAGTTCCTAAAAATGAGTTATTAAGTCATCCTGTAGTTCAGGCAAATCTAACAATGAAAGAATGGTCTGAAACACTTCTGAACGCCATTGCCCGGAACTTTAAGGTTAGTAAAGAGGTTATTTTAAGAAGGTTATTAATCTTAGGAAAAACCACTAAGGAATATTATCTTAAAAAGCATAAGGAATGGAAGAATAAATATAAAGAACCTAAAGGAGGCGCCCCGCGCAGAGATGAAATCAAGATTTGTGTTAAGGAAAGAGGCAGGAAATATGTTTCTATGGTGTTTGATGCCTATGGACGGAACAGGATTGATAACCTGCGTGTGGTTGATTATTTAGGTGTAACATCCGACAAGATATCCAAGGTTAAAGAGACGATATAAGTTATGGAATTACCGTTTGGGAATAGATACGCAGTTGATACTAATATTCTAATAACCCTGATGGCACATCATCCGCCGGATAAACCGGCATACCAAGCCATCTGGGATGAAATAGAAGCACTTATCAAACAGAAAAACATATTTTCCACAATGGTTGTGTATGATGAGATAATGAAATATTTAGGCAAAGACGACCGGTTAAAGAAATGGGCAAGGTCGCATAAAAAACGTTTCTTTATTCCGACTAATTCAGAGGTGTTTAAACTTGCTCAAGACATTGTAAAAGAATTTCCTGATTTACCTGATAAAAAGAAACAACAAACAGGCGAACCCGATGCCGACCCTTTCCTGATTGCTCTGGCTAAATCATCAGGTGCAACTATAGTTACCCAAGAAGATAAACAATCCCCTAATAGAATACCAACGGTTGCCAAGCATTATCAGGTTAAATCCATAGACCTTTATGAATTCTTTAATGCGTGCGGATTAAAGTTCGTTAAGAAGTAAATTATGGAATATAAAGTCGTAACACCGGCAGAGCCGAATTATCCCAAGAAACTCAAGGAGCGGTTGGGTAAAGATGCCCCGGGCAAACTCTATTATAATGGTCCCTTAGAGTTTCTGGACAAATTTACTTTTACCACCATTTCATCAGATAAACCAGTTGGTGCCGGGATTAGGGCATTCTGGGACCCGCTTTTTACCATAATGGAATATGAGATGAATCATATCAGCGGGTGGTATTCGGTGGTAGAGACCGAGATGTTTATGCGGGCGCTGTTCACCGGGTACACCAGGATAAAGACAAATAAGAAGTATCATAATTTTGTAACGCTCTTTTCCGCCAAAGGGCTGGCAAAGGAGTCATATGAGGATTTTCTGTTATATCGTTTTTACCCGCCCTTTGACAAGATACCGGTGCGCGATGAATATTTCCGCCGGGCAGAGAACGGTGAATTGCTGATGCTTTCCATTACCGAGCCGGATGTCGGACGGCAATTACGACGAAATATTATGGAACGTAATTTTATCTCCTGTGCGCTGGCGGATTTGGTCTATATCCCGCACGCGCCTAAGGGGTCAAAGACCTATGTCTTAGCCAAAAGAGTCCTTAATGCCGGCATACCTGTTTTTACCGTTACTCGTGAACTCTTAATAGAAAATAGGGTGCACGAATGGGCGCCTGAATTTGATTGTCTGCACAAATTAGACGTTGCCGGATACAATCGTAAAACAATCAAGGACTTATTAGAAAAACAAGGTGCGAAATTATATGTCCCTTCCGAACCGCAGAAAGAGATTATCCCAGACAATATCTTATCTCCAAATAATAACCGGTTTGATAAGCCATTACAATACGATATACCTCTGCCCAAAATACCAATGGTTAAAGAGCCGTCACAACGTAATATAAGTTTTGGCAAAAAGAGGCATAAATAAACTCTTTGGCTATTTGGTTAGCCAAGGAGCGGCTGTCAAACTGGCGGACAATCTTACCCGCACCGTCCTGGTAGATTCGCTGAATTTATCCTGTCCCTCACGGGATGGTGGCTACCAAGGAACGAAGGGCTCACTATAAACCGAATTTAATTTGCAGATTCCGCCGTTCTAACAACGGCGTCACTGTAAACCGGTGATATAAAATGAAAAAAGAAGACCTCAAGGAACTGCATTATATTACCCATATTGATAATCTCTTATCAATTTTGAAGGGCGGGATTTTATGTCACGAGAAATCTAAGAAAATTAGACATCAAGCCGTTTCTGACCCGAAGGTCCAGAAGCGTAGAGCGAAAGTAGTTATTCCGGGCGGTAAGAAACTCCATTCTTATGCCAATCTCTATTTTAATGCCCGTAATCCGATGATGCGGGTGTTGGTTGGCAGGCACAAGCATAGCGAGTTAGCGGTGCTTCAAATAGATTTATCAATTCTGGATAAGCCGGAGGTGGTTATTTCAGACCGTAATGCCTCGTCTATTGACTATGTCCGCTTTTATACGGCCAAATCAGGTTTAACTAAACTTGATAAGGATGTTATTTTTACTAAATATTGGACAGATCCTAATAATCCATTTAGGCAATATGAATTAAAGTCAAGCATTTGTGCGGAAGTATTGGTGCCTGATTGTATTACGCCGGAATTTATCACGGGTATTTATGTTTCCTGTGAAGAGAGTTTACAAAGAGTAAAGAAATTATTGACGAATACGCCTTTTGTAGATAAGATTACTGTTAATTCGGATTTGTTCTTCCAGTAATGATTATGAAAAACGTCAAGGTGTTGGTCGGAGATATATTCAAATCTAAAGCCCAGACATTGGTAAATACAGTCAATTGCGTGGGTATAATGGGCAAGGGATTGGCATTGGAATTTAAGAGCCGTTTCCCGGATATGTTCAAGGATTATGAAGCCCGATGCGCCAGAAAAGAAGTTGAATTAGGCAAGCCCTATCTTTACAAATCGTTGATACCGCCATGGATTTTATTGTTCCCGTCCAAAGAACACTGGCGTTCGGTATCAAATATTAAAGATATAGAGACGGGATTTCAGTATTTAGTTGAGAATTACCAGAAATGGGGAATTACATCCCTGGCAGTTCCGCCGATTGGTTGCGGATTGGGACAATTAGATTGGAAAATAGTCGGACGGACATTATACCGTTATTTGACAAGGTTAAATATACCCATAGAATTATATGCGCCGACCGGCACGCCAAATGTCCAATTAACTTTAGAGTTTCTTGAGTCGTCCAATGGGGCGCAAATGGAACAAGCCGGCCAGCCCAGACCTTCAGATATAGAATCGGGGTTTGTAACAATCCTTGAAGTCCTGAACCGTCTTGAGAAAATACCCTATCACTATCCGATTGGACGAATTGCCTTCCAAAAACTTGCCTATTTTGGAACGGCATTAGGGTTAAAAACAGGTTTAGCATATCGCCGGAGCAGTTTTGGCCCGTTTGCCCCGGAACTGAAGAATAAACTTACCAAATTGGTTAATAACGGATTGATCGAGGAGGAACCCATAGACCGTTTATTAAAGGTGAAGGTTGGGTCAACATTCGGTGATGCTGAAAGAACTTATCAGGATGAGATTAAATCCAATGAGGATATTATAGAGAAATTAACTGATTTGTTCTGCCGCTTGAAGAATACCAGGCAGGTGGAACTGGCGTCAACCGTTCACTTTGCCAGAAAGACAATGAAGACAGAACTAGGGGATAAACCGACTGAAAAAGAACTGTTGGATGAAGTAATGGAATGGAAAAAGAAAGCCCGTCCTCCTTATGATGAAATTGAAGTGGCTAAAACCATTAGAAATCTGGCTATTCTCAGTTGGCTTGACGTTAAAGCGAGCGAGCAAATTCCTCTTGAGGCAGAAGCCGAATTAATTGTTTAACGGAAACCTTTCACGCTTTCTTGGCGGTCGCGTCTTCACTGGCGGACAATCTTACCCGCACCGTCCTGGCTGAATTCAATTTGCCGGCAATTTAATACTTGCAATACAAATAATTTAATGCTATTATATAATTATAATTAACCGATATATATTTATGCCGACTTCAACCCTGTTCACCATTGGCTATGCCGGTAAAGAAATCAATGATTTTATCAATTTGCTTCATCAATCAGAGATTACTACCTTGATTGATATTCGTCAATTGCCGATTAGTCGTAAACACGATTTTTCCAAATCACGATTACAAGTTCATCTTGAACAAGCCGGTATTGAATACGAGCATATTGGTATTTTGGGCAGTCCGAAAACCATCCGGGATAAGGTTTATCAGGATAATGATTACGAAACATTTTTTACGGAGTATACCAAATACACAAAGACAAAACAGGATGTGGTTGAAGAAGTGGTTGATACGGTAACTCGTAAGATTAGTTGTTTGATGTGTGTTGAGCCCACATCTGATTTATGCCACCGCCGGATTGTCGCAGAGACGATAGAAAAACAAGCCCCCAAATTAAAGGTTGTCCATCTTTAATAGATAATTATGAATAAGATAGAACGGAGAAGGTTCTTAAAGGCACTGATTATCTCGGGTGCCGGGCTTTTTATCATTCCATCTAAATTTATTACTCACCTTTCTGCAGCACCTCCTAAGGTGAAAGTGGTTGTAGTTAAGAATCCGGCGATACGAGATTCAAAAGACGTTATCAATAAAGCCGAGGTCAAACGCACTTTATATGAGGCATTATCTGTCCTTTCTGCCAGCGGTTCGGCTGAAGAACTGCTCCAGAAATTGGTCTCTCCAAAAGACACGGTCGGAATCAAGGTCAATACCTATCTGGGTGAAAAGGATAATGCCACAAAACCTGAGGTTGCATACAGTATTGCTGAACTCCTGATTAAAATAGAAGTCAAAGAGAATAATATCATCATCTGGGACCGTGCGGGGAATGAACTTGAAGAATCTGGATATAAAATTAATGATAGCAAAAAAGGTATTAGATGTATCGCAACCAATACCCACCGCGTCCAACGGCTCAGTAAACCAATGGCAGGATTTGATGAAATCCCTGTAAATGTAGGCGAGACCCAAACAAGAATCTCCAATATCGTCAAAATGTGTCAGGTTATCGTCAATACCCCTGCCTTAAAGACATTTAAGTTTAGGGAATACCTCGGTATTTCGGGTTCTATCCTGAATATGTATGGTGCGCTGGAGATAACTGACGAGAACGCAAAGGTCTTATATGCGCAGGATTGTAATCCTGGTGCGGCGGAGTCCTTTTCTATTAGCGCTATCAAGAATAAGACTAAATTGGTTGTCTGTGACGCGATATATCCGTTATATAATGGTGGACCATCAGATGACCCGAGGTATCACTGGGGATATAATGGAATTATTGCGGGGTTTGACCCTGTGGCGGTAGATATAGTCGGGCAGCGTATTATCCAGAAATATCGTGATAAGGTTTTGCCGGACACTCCTAAATTGCGCTCTGATTATCTTGATACCTGCGCCGGCGGGAAATATCGCCTCGGAACTGCTAATCTGAAAGAGATAGAAATAGTTGAGAGGACTATCTGATTCCCTGATTTCTCTCAGATGCTATTCACTAATAAATCGCTGTAACTTTGCTGCAGTCGTCTCGTTATCGGACCTACCTCGCCATCTTTTATTACTATTTCTTTTCTACTTTCTGACGTCTCTAATATTTTAAATCTTGTTACAGGCATCACCTCCATCAAGGTGCTGGTAACAAATACCTCATCTGCGGAAAACAAATCTTCTCTGGCAAGTAATCGCTCCCTCACCTTGAAAATGTTTTTGGTGCATAATCCGATGACTATATTTCTGGTAATACCACTGAGGATATTGGAGCCTATGGCAGGTGTAAAAACCTTATGGTCTTTGACGATAAATATAGAACTACGAGTTCCTTCCATTACATAATTGTCCGTGTTAATAAAGACTGCCTCCATTGCCTTATGTTTCTTAGCCATCCGCCGTGCCAGAATATTCTCCATATAGGCAAGGGTTTTGTGCCTGTAATATGCCGTTTCAGAACTGCGATTGTAAGGATAAACAAGCACATTTATCCCTGTCTGTCTGCATTTTTCGTATTCTGGAACTATCGGGCCGGTCTCTACTAATATCATAGAGGGACGGTATTTAGTTATTTTAGTGGATTCTTTTGGGGTATCAGAATCGCTCTTGGCTGGAGGCGAGGCAGATGATGAGAATCTCATCGCCTTTGACGGCTCTTCAAACGAGGAGACAACTATTCTGGCAGACCCTTTCTGGATATTATTCAGCAGGGTCAGACGATTTATCACTGCCTGAAGTGATTTATGGCTGATATGAACAGACATTCCGATATGCCGTGCAGAGTTCTTCATCCGCTCGTAATGCTCCTCTAACTTAAAGGGCTTTTGCGAATGTATCATTATCGTCTCAAATACACCGTAACCATACAAAAGACCGCTCTCATATAAACTAATCTTTGCCTCATTGCGTCTGAGATACTGACCATTCAACCAGATAAAATCTGACATCTATAACTCCTTAGAGACTGTTAGTCCCGCCAAGGCGGGATTACAGTCTCTTATCCCGTCCCGACCTTCGGGACAGGATTTACATTACTCGGCATTCTCTGTAGTCTGTCCGTATGGGGCTTTGCTATGAAGATATAAATAATTTTATAATTTATCGCAACTTTTTTCCACCTTATGTGTTTATACATCCGACAGAAAGGAATGATGACAATGATACAATGTAATAAAATTGTTACCGAACTTCTGGCATATCACAAAGGTGAAGTGAACCACGAGATGAAAATACTGATAGAAAACCATCTTAATACCTGTGCTTTCTGCCGGAAGGAATTGAACTCCTTAATACAGTTGGATAATTTACTCTCTTCATACAAGGTTGAACCTGTCTCTGAGGATTTTTCAGTTAAGTTCCAGAACAAAATGTCCCGAATGGAGATGACAGAAGAAAAACCCCATCGTTTATTTGTCTTCAATTGGCGTAGAGTAGGGCTTCTGGCGTCAGCCGCTCTTGTTACCATTGCGTTAGTAACATGGCTAATAACTCCTTTCAATATAACCTCCGCAAATGGCGATACTGAAATCATAAACACTTTAGACCTCATGGAAAATATGGAAACAGTTCAGATAATAGAGAGCATTGAAGATTACGAAGTGCTTGTAGCACTGCCAGAAATTATGGATGTGGATTTGAAGGGAGAATAAGAATATGAACAGAATGTTTATCAGTGTTGTTAGCGGTCTGGTGATTATTGGTTCCTCTCTTAACTTATGGGGAGAGAAAAAGTCTGTAGGGGGGGGGGTAGAGAAAACAGAACAGGGCAAAGAACAAGCATCCGCTCGGCAGGAACAAAAGAATAATGAGCAGAAAGATTCTTCGGGAACAAAATGGAGAAAGTTTATAAAGGAGAAAAAAGAGCGGTGGGAAAAGATGCCTGAAGAACAAAAGGATAAGGTGCGACTGGCTTTCAGAAAATACCAGAAACTTTCCCCCGAAGCGAAAGAACGACTTCATCAGGCACTTAAAAGACTTCAAGACCTGCCTCCAGATAAACGAGAGGTATTAAAGGATAAAATAGAAAATCTTTCTCCAGAAAAAAGACAGGATTTAATCCAGAAAGTGCGCCGGGTCAACGAAATGCCACCACTTAAAAAAGACATTGTTCAGCATACCATACAACTTGTCAAGCAACTGTCTGAAGAAAAGAGAAAGGAAATCCAGAAGTTACTGCCTGAGGAACGTAGGAAAGAGATTCAGAAACTCTTAGAGGCGGACATTATTAAAAGAATCGGTGAAGACAAGATGAAAGCACTTAAAGAGTTACCGCCAGAAAAGAAACGCGAAGAAATACGCAAGATACTGGAGCAAAAAACGGTATCTACTCCACCATTGCCTGAAAAGAAAGAAACCATTTCCCCACCGGGTGGGACGACTAAACAAAATCCACAACCGAAAAAGCCAGATAATAACACTAACAAGAAAGGAGGGAAATAGAAGGTTTTCTCTTAAGTATGGATGAGAGAATTATAATAAAACATTATCTTCCACACCAAAATAACATCATAAAAGACTGTCCCAAAAGTGTCATTCCCCCAGTGGGGGAATGACAGATGGGGCTTTCTGGACAGTCTGATAAAGAATAGAAAGGAGGAAAAGATATGTGGCATAAACTAATAAAAACAGTGCCATATCTGCTCATTGTGATGCTGTTAATCAGCACGATGAGTGTCCTTTATGCTGAAGCAAAAGGACAGGCAGGGGACAAGAAGTCTGACAAATCAGCGGCTGACAACCCTGCTAAAGATAATAAGGAAAACAAGGGCGATAACCGTGACGACTCAAAAAGCGGCAAGATAGACCGCATCGGTGACGGTAACTCAGGGCAGGGCGACGATAAAAAACCCGGCTACAGACCGAAACCACCTCATGACATCAAAACCTGTCCTATTTGTAGGCGTCATCTACCGCCTCCGTCAATAAAGAAAGATGCCAACGAGAAAGTCAACCAGGGTGTTCGTGATTGGCGTGATTGGGGCAAGGGCGAAGGACGCGATTTCGTCGGTCAAGGCGGCGAACAGAAAAAATGGAGCAAATCACAAAAAGATATCCGCGATAGAATAGAAGACCGCCGGGACAGACGCGAAGATGTTCGCGACCGCAGAGAAGACAACAAAGACAAAGCAGAACAAAGACGACGTGAAATAGAGAAGGAAAACAGAGAAAGAGCCGAGAAGTACAGGAAATATCTTCTTCAGAAAAAGGTTGACGACAACCGCGATGACTCAAAAAGCGGTAAATCAGACCGCATCGGTGACGGTAACTCAGGACAGGGCAATGATAAAAAACTGTTGCCTCCCAGACCGAGAATACAGCCCTATCCGCCTAAACAAGGTGATAACCGCGATGACTCAAAAAGTGGCAAGATTGATAGAAGCGGAGACGGCAATTCCGGGCAAGGCGACGATAAAAAACCCGGCTACAGACCGCCTCATGATATCAAAACCTGTCCTATTTGTAAGCGTCATCGGCATCAACTACCTCCTCCGCCAATAAAGAAGGATGCCAACGAGAAAATCAACCAAGGCGTGAAGGAATCTAAGGATAAAATCAACCAGGGCGTTCGTGATTGGGGCAAAGGTGAAGGACGCGACAGCGCAGGACAGGGGAAAGGGCAAGGCGATACCAGAGGCAAAGGCACAAACAAGTAATTCTATCTCTCGTGCCAAAAGAACCCCCCCGACGTAACGTCGGGGGGTCTTTCTTGATAGCATAGCCCGCATTATTCATAAGATGCTTAATTCGTTGACACCTCGTTAATTGTCATTCCTGTCCTCGCCAGGATCCCTGTCCTCGCCAGGATCCCTGTCCTCGTCAGGATCCCTGTCCTCGTCAGGATCCCTGCAAACAGGGACAAACAGGGACAAACAGGGACAAACAGGGACGAAAGCAGGAATCCATCTCTTTTGTATCCTTCTGGATTCCCACTTTTCCGCCACCCCGCCCCGATGTCTATCGGGGTCGGGGAGGCATGACGTGGGAATGACACAGAAGAAGGCTCAAAGTTTATGAATAATGCGGGATAGAGAAATCTGTGACATCTGTGTAATCTGTGGCTTATTTTCTTGACAACGCAATATTATTATGCTTATATTATTTCTCTACGAAAGAGGTTAGGAGTGCGATAAATCGCACCGCTACAGTCATTTCGTATTCGTAGCGGTCGGATTCCTGCCCGTCCGGTCAGGCGGGTATCCGACTTTGTAGAAAGGAGATGCAATGAGATATAAACAAATCAGTGTAGGGTTAATATACTTTTGGCTTCTGTTATTCCTGGTATCCCAGCCGGGCACTCCAGTTATCAGCGAGTCATCTTTATCATCAACGCAGACAGCAGAACAGTCAGCAGAGAAAGACTCTTCAACCAAACCTACCGAAGTCGGCACACCAACAGAAAAGATTAAGAACCTTTTTTCCATATTGGTCAAGGAAGATATTAGCAGTGATACCTTCTGGAGGATAGTTTCTGAAATAGAGTCTCTGGGTAAGGAAGATAGCACCTCTATCAGACAGGGCTTGGTTGATTCTAACCAGAATATAAGGATGTCCTGTGCCAGAATAGTCTATCAATGGGGCTTTCGCCAGGACGCGGTCAATACTCTTTTTTCTGTATTACTTCTGACATCTTCTGAGAGTGACAGGAAAACTTTCTCGGTTAGTGCTGAAGTTCTGGGACGTCTTATTGCAAATGACGGCGGAGGAGGCGAACTAAACCTGAGCGAACTTTCTAAAAAGGTGCAATCTGTTCTGGATGAGACCCTTGATGTTCACCGACGGTTGGGGCTGGCAAAATTATGGTTTGATATAGACCGCTCTTCTCTATCTATTAAAGAAGTCAAAGAGATAGCAAATCTTAAAGACCCGCAGATTCGGTTATCAGCCGCATTGATACTTGCGGAAATGGACCAGTTTGAGAAGACTAAAGAGGTCTTGAAGGATTTAGCACTTAACCCTACTACGACCGGGCGACTCGCAAAGGCATTTCTAAAGCATAAAGAAATGCAGGATGCCTATAGTCGCGCCAGAGCAAACTTATCAAAAACCACTCACCCTTCCCCGGGTATTGATTATCGTATCCTTGATGAAATACTTCTTCGTATTAAAGAAAACTATGTTGATCCTTCAGCGTTTGATATAGAAAAATTACTCGCCGCCGCTGCGAAGGGTATTGCCGGCAGTCTGGATAAATATTCAGAGTATCATAATAGGGAAGAGAAAAAGCGCGCCCAGGAAAATATTACAGGAAAATACGGCGGTATCGGCGCCTATGTCAATATGCGTGATAATTATCTTACGATTGAGCGACCGATGTACGGACAACCTGCTTATAAATCAGGAATTCGGGCTTTGGACCGTATCACCGAGATTGAGGGTGAATCAACCAGAGGAAAAAACCTTGAGGAGTTAGTCAGCAAGTTGAAGGGAGACCCCGGCACTGATGTTAAAGTAAAAGTCTTCAGACGGGGCTGGACTAAAGAAAAAGAATTCGTTATCACCCGTGCTATCATTAATGTCAAAACCGCCCGTTATCAGATTTTACCAGGCAATATCGGCTTCCTCTCCATCGTCAACTTTGCCAAGGATACTGACAGAGAATCTAAAGAAATTGTTGAGGAGATGAAGAAACGCTCCGTAAAATCTATTATTATTGATGTCAGAAATAACCCCGGTGGCTTACTTAATACCGTTAATCACATTGTAGATTTGTTTCTTGAAAAGAATAAGGTTATTGTAACCACCAAAGATAGAAGCGGTATCATTGGACAATATAAAACTCAAGATGATGATAAACTTGATATACCTTTGTATGTCCTGATAAATGAAGGTAGTGCGAGTGCTTCAGAGATACTAGCCGGCGTATTACAGGACCATCAAAAAGCGACCCTTATTGGTTCAGCCACCTTCGGAAAAGGTAGTGTCCAGCAACCTTTTGACCTTACCACAACTAATAACGAGACAACTCTAAAGTTGACCATTGCTAAGTATTACCTACCTTCCGGTCGTTCCGTAGAGAAGGATAAAGACGGTAAGGGCGGCGTTGAGCCGGATATAAAGATAACCTCACCTGAACAAGATTTAGGCAAGGCGGGAGAATTCAACAAACTTCTTGATTCCGGTCTATTGGACGAGTATTTCAACGGGTATTATCCGAAGAACAAATTGCTTCTGGATAGTTTAGCCGAAGATGACGGAGAAAATTATGAACGTTATCCTGATTTTGAGCAGGTTTATCCGCGTTCCTCGGCACGGCTAGACAAGGATGAGTTCCGTCAGGTTTTAAGAGACCATCTCAGACGAAGAGTAGCCGATGAGAGAGGCGCTGAATTTCTGGTAGACTTCCAGACAGATATTGTTTTACAGCGGGCAATAATAGAAGCTTGTCGCTCTCCTCGGGTCAATATAAATCCAGAAACAATTCCCGTCTACAAGAAGTTTGCCCATAAATTTGACACCGAGAAAACCCCGGAGAAGGAAAGTTCGGTCAAATAACTCTTCGTTCTTCGGCGCGCTCAATTAAGTTTTACAATATACTCTTCCCACTCTTTTTCCAGTGTCTCAAACTTTATCTTAAAAGATTCTTCAAAGAGTTGCTTATGCTGGGGACGGTTCTCAAATCCTTTCTTCTTTATCTTCTCAAAATATTCCTCCAATTCATCCGCATATTGACCCTTATTATAATTCATAAAGAAATAAACTAGACTCCAGGTGTGGGCATATTCATAAATAGCAAAATTGGCTTGACGAATATTTATGATGTCCTCAAGACGAGGCACATCCTTTTTGATAATAAGGTCCTTTATAAGCCGTAATCTTTCATGGTTTACAATATTAGTCTTGAGAGAATCCCCTTCAAACTTGCTGGACTCATAATATGTTGCCAGCCCTTCATTAATCCAGATAGGCACTCTGGCATTACAGACCAAATCAACGAACTGGTGAGTGCCTTCGTGAAGCAGGACGGAAATTGTTCGTGGCGGTTGGTAGTAGGTCATAATTTGTTTGTTCGCACCGCTTGACATATATACCCCCTGAGAGCCGCCGGCACCGCCATTGGCATAGTATTCAGATGCTTCCTTAAATACAAAGACCTTAAGTTTAGAACCAGGGTCACGGGCGAGTTTAAATATCTTCTTCGCCTCAAAATAAAAACACTCCATCACATAACAAAGATCATCAATCGCCTCCTGAGAAAGATTTGCTTTAATGATATAATGCTCTGTTTCTTTGACCAATGCTTTATCCCAGGGCAGTTTTTCTTTATCAGCGCCGGGCTTGTCAATAATACCTTTGGGAGTGAGTCTTTTCTGCAAGTCTGCTATCTTCTTGAGACCGGCTTCCAGTTTCTCCTTCTCCTGTGGTGTTACCCACTTCTCCTGGAACTTAACATAACCCTTGGCAACCATCATCTCATCATAAGACATCCACTTGCCTTGATATTTGACATAACCTTTCTCCAGATATGATTTCTCTTCAGCCGTGACCAACTGTCCTTTGTATTCAAAGAAGCCACCCGCAGGTAGAGGAATGTTTTTATAGCGGGATAGGAATCTGTCCAACTGTTCTTTCAAGTCCGGATATGCCTTATAGCAGGATATTAAGTTTCGTTCTCCCTCAAAAGGTAAGTTATGATGGTAACAGAAGGTTGCCATGGCGAATCTTTCTGATTTAGCCAGGTCTTTAGAAAACAACTCCAGAATAGAGACCACAGGCACATCTACCCAACGTCGGCTATAAGTACTTCCGCTTAACCCTTCCACAAAACCTTCAAAACCAGATTCTGTCGCCTTTGTAATCACTATCTTCATTGAGCCAATTACAATCTTCTTACGAGGGGTCTGGTTAGAGCACTCCATTATCATCTTTATAAAAAACAAGTGCTCTTCTTTGACCTCGGATAAAATATGACTTGCATCTTCTTTTATGGTGGCTATTTTTACACGGTTGATAAAATCGGTAAGGCGGGTAACCGCGGCAGAATAATTATATTTTCCGATTTCCTGATATACTTGCGGTTTTAAGTCGTTAAAGGTCTTCTGTTCAATAACTGATATCTGTTGTTCTTCCTGTTTTGGTTTGAGGACATTCTGTTTTTCCATTTCTGCCTGTCGTTTTGCTTGGAGTTCTGCGGACTCTCGCTCTTTCTGCTGTTTCACTAATTCCTGCTCTCGTTTCAATGCTTCTTCCTGTTGTTTCTGTCTTATCCAAGCGGGTGTGTCTTTCGGTTCTTCACTTTTGATGCCAGAAACATCCCGTTTGGGTTTTACACCTAATAGTTCCGGTTTGGGTTGCGCAACAGCCCCCCCCCCTTCTGTCGGCTCTTGAGCGGATTCTTTACTTGTCCCGTAGGGAGATGTTTCAGGATGACGAACATAGGCGCTTCCGGCAGACTTATCAGCATCTCTTGATAACAAGAATAATAAACCAATAATACCAACAGCGAATAATGAGACCCCTATAATTATTGCCGGGGTGTTGGAATGACGCTTTACCGGTTTCTTTGCTCTATCAGCGGCTAACGGAGATGTTGAAGCCCCTACCCTCCCCCCTACGGGACAAGAGAAATTCTGCTTGGGTTGTT
>JASEHY010000079.1 GCA_030018555.1 Planctomycetota bacterium | reverse complement strand
ACCACCCTGTAATGGGCTATTTATTCGGGCTAACCGAAGCCATTTTTCTAAAATCCATATGTTTAGTGGTCTGATTTAGCCCTGTCATGACTTACCCTCCTTGATTAAGCGAGGCGTAGCCGGTTTTAGGGTCTCCGTAAATTACAATCTTTTCTTCCTTTGCCAGCCAGCCCATTTTATCGGGGCAGCGGGGGCTACGGCTATATTCGGATAGGCACTTAATCCTACGCTTTTTTGAGTGCTGCCTGTTGTTGTTTGGCGTATTCCTGCATCTTTATTGCCAAATCAGCCGGACTTACAGAATATTCCATCATATCCTGATAGGTAATCTTTTTCTGGATGAATAACTTGAAGAGGAAATCATCAAGTAAGACCATACCTAATTTTGTGCCGGTCTGAATAGCAGAGATTATTTTATGTGGCTCGTTTTCTCTGATGAGATGCTGAACCGCTGGAGTGGCAATCATTATTTCATAGGCGGCTATTACGCCCTTTGCATCAGCGCGGGGCAAAAGAACCTGAGAGATAATTGCTATCAATGCGGTGGCTAATTGGGTCCGAACCTGTTCCTGTTGTGCTACAGGGAAGGCGTCAACAAGACGGTTAATTGTCCTCGCCGCACCGGTAGTGTGAAGAGTGCCGAATACCAGGTGCCCTGTTTCAGCCGCGGTAATAGCGGTCTGGATGGTATCCAGGTCACGCATCTCGCCCACCAGAACCACATCAGGGTCCATCCGAAGGGCTTTGACGATTGCCTCGCTAAATGAACCAATGTCAGCAAAGACTTCTCTCTGCGTTATTATTGATTTCTTATGTTCGTGGTAATATTCTATCGGGTCTTCAACAGTAACAATATGACAGTCGCTGTTGATATTAATGTGATTTATCATAGCGGCAAGAGAGGTGGTTTTGCCACAGCCGGTTGGACCTGTAACCAGCACCAAACCGCGAGGTCTGTTGATTATTTCTTTTATCACATCAGGAAGCCCGAGTTCTTCTATTGTCCTCAGGCGAGAAGGTATCTGACGCAGGGTTATTCCGATAAACCCTTTCTGAGTATAGATTGCGACGCGGAAACGAGCCTTTTTCTCATAGGCAAAAGCGAAATCACATCCACCCTTCTCCTTAATCTCCTGCTGATGACGTTCAGAGGTAATAGAACGCATCAGGGCAACCGTGTCGTCTTTAGTAAGAGGTGGATGATTAAGCGCCTTGAGATGTCCGTGGTGTCTTATCATCGGCGGCAAGCCCACGGTTAAATGTAGGTCAGAGACGCCCTGCTCAACAACCACATCTAAGAATTTATTCAGTTCTACAGCCATACTTCCTCCCCAATTGCTGATTTGGAATTTCGGTGGCGCCTTTGGCGCCATCGCCATCCGCAATTAGCAATTAATATCCAACATCTTCTCTACGAGTTAAGGAAATCACTTCTTCAATTGTGGTGAGCCCTTCAAGTATCTTTCTTACCCCGTCTTCAAGAAGAGAGACCATTCTACCGCTAATTTTGGCTTCTTCATATAATTTAATAGTTGGCTCCTTACGGAAAGTCATCTCTTTAAGTTTAGGACTCATTTCCAATAATTCAAAAATACCCTTTCTTCCCCTATAACCATCTTTGCATTCCCTACAACCAACTGCTTTATAAATAGTTTTGCCTGCTATGTCATTTTGGGAAAGGCCCAGAGATGCGAGTTCAGGTTCTTCAGGGGTATATGGTTGTTTGCACTTTGGACACAGCATTCTGATTAATCTTTGAGCCATAATAGCCTGAATAGAAGCAGCGACGAGAAATGGTTTGACACCCATATCCAGTAATCTTGTTATGGCTGAAGGTGCATCGTTGGTATGCAGGGTGCTAAATACAAGATGTCCTGTCAGGGCGGCCTGGATGGCTATTTCAGCAGTCTCCACATCACGGATTTCGCCGACCTGTATAATATTAGGTGCTTGCCTGAGCATTGCTCTGATGATGCGGGCAAAAGTAAAACCGATATCACTTCGGACACGACATTGATTCACGCCGGCGGTTACATATTCAACAGGGTCTTCCGCTGTAATAATCTTAACATTGGGTCTGTTTAATTCTTTTATCGCCGCATAAAGTGTCGTCGTTTTACCTGAGCCGGTTGGTCCGGTAACAAGAAATATGCCATTAGGCCTTTTTATTATCGCCTTAAACCTCTTGTAATCATCAGGGGAAAAACCAAGCCCTTCCAGGGTAACCACAGACTGTTTTTCCAGAAGCCGCATCACCATACTTTCTCCATACTGAGAGGGCAGAGCCGAGACACGAATATCAAAATCCTTGTTCTCTACCACGATGGGAATCCTGCCGTCCTGCGGTTTCCTCTTTTCCGCAATATCCATACCCGCCATTAATTTAATACGAGAAAGAACTGGAGATTGAAGCCGTTTCGGTGGCGAGTCTATTTCCCGGCAGACGCCATCTATACGATAACGAATTCGTAAGACATCTTCCATCGGCTCAATATGAATATCGCTCGCTCTATTTTTAACCGCACCAGAAATAATCGTATGAACAAGCCGAATAACAGGTGCATCGTCTTCAGTGAACTCCTCTTCTTTGTCAGAACGCACCGCTACATCTACATCGCTGACATCGCCAACCAGACTCTTATAGTCATCTATAGAAGAACCGTAATATTTACCAATTGACTGATTTATCTCATCAGGCGCGGCTAAGACTAATTCTATATCACTATTGAGCGCGAAACGTAAATTGTCCATACTGAAAACATCTAATGGGCTGGATGCGGCTACCATTAAAACCCTACCCTTTTTCTGAATAGGAACAATCTTATGTTCAAGAGCAATGTTTTTGGGAACCAACTTGATTATCTCTTGAGTTATTGTCCCTGTGGAAATGCGGACGAATTTGAGATTGGATTGTCTGGCAAGAATGGCTGTAACACGGGCTGGGGTAAGAACACCTTTTTCTACCAATATCTCCCCTATCTTCTTACGGGCACCTTGTCCGCCAGAGGCGGATCCGACGCTCAAACGGTCGCCCCGTCCCTCACGGGATCCCGTCAGAGGGATAGGGGCGCCTTCGGCGGACAAGCCCCTGCAGAGATTCAATACCGGCTCGCTTGGTCCTGTCCATTTCCAATCGCTATACAGGTGTAGTATTCTCATTTCAAAGATGGTGGGCGGTGTAGGGATTGAACCTACGACCTCCTCGGCTTGTCCCGTTAGACGCTTCCTCTGGACAGTAGAGGATTCGAACCTCTGACCTTCTCGGTGTAAGCGAGACGCTCTAACCAACTGAGCTAACTGTCCAGAGGCGTCTAACGGGATGAATAAACGAGATGCTCTCCCGCTGAGATAACCGCCCCGATAATCTGGTGTTACAATGTTTTATTGTTTCAGTGTTACGAAGTCCCGCAGGGGCAATGAAATATTATAACATTAAAACGTTGTAACACCAGAGCACTGCGCCTTCAATCGGTCCCGTTCTATTTCCTTAAACATCTTTTCAGAAATCTTTGTCGGATATATTCCCGTGAAACAGGCAGTGCAGTATTTATTCTTAGCGGTTCTTCCCGAACTGAACACAAAAGGTCTGATACTAACAGCCCTGATTAAGCCGTCCAGTGTCTGATAGACAAGTTTATTAACCCCTATTTCCCTTGCAATCTTTTCCTCATCTTTATTACGGGCGATAAATTCTTTTTTGGTCTGCATATCAATACCATAGACACAGGGATATCTCAGAGGCGGACAGGTTATTGCGAGGGAGACCTCCTTTGCGCCCGCATTCTTCACTAAATTAACTATTTCCCTTGAGGTTGTTCCCCTGACAATACTATCGTCAACTAAAAGAACTCTTTTATCTTTGATTTTACTTTTGATAGGGTTGAGTTTCTGTTTGACCGTATTCTCTCTATCTTCCTGCGAAGACATAATGAAGGTTCTGCCGATATAACGATTCTTAACCAGCGCCTCACGATAGGGCAGTTTTAATAAAGAAGACAATGCCAATGCGGCTGGCTTGGCGCTATCAGGCACCGGCACCACTATATCAGTTTTTAGAGCTCGCTTGCTCACTTCTTTTGCCAATTCTTCACCCAATCGTAGCCGTGCTTCATAAACATTGATGCCATCCAGAACCGAATCAGGCCTGGCAAAATATATCCATTCAAAGATGCAGGGAGTATGGGATTGCGAATTGCGAATGGCGGATGGCGAATTGCTGAATATTTCTCGTTGTGCCTTGAAGAATGGAGTTTGTTGCTGGATGAAGATAACCTCGCCGGGTGCGACATCTCTCTCCACCTGATAGCCCAGTATATCCAGTGCGACACTTTCCGAAGCAAAGCAATAATCATTGCCCCGTCTTCCGAATATCAGAGGTTTAATTCCGTGAGGGTCGCGGAAGGCAAATAACCCTTTATTAGCAATTATCCCAACCACTGAATAACTACCTTCCACCCTTTTGAAGAGCCGGACAACCGCTCTGAATATGGTTTCTGCCATTTGCTCCTGGCTCTTTACTCTCAGCAGTTCATCAGCAAAAACATTGAGAATAACCTCTACATCACAACTGGAATTGATATGGTATCTCCCCTTTTTCTCAAGCTCTTCTCTCAGTTCAAAGTGATTTGTAACATTACCATTATGAGCCATAGCGATGCCGAAAGGGCTGTTGATGTAAAAGGGCTGTGCGTCTTCCGCATCACCTCCGCCCACCGTCGGATAACGAACATGACCTATGCCGATATTACCACCAAGCCGTTCAATATTTTTAACACTGAAAATGTTCTGAACCAGACCGTTACCTTTTTTCAGATGGAATTGACCGTCATAAGTGATAATGCCGGCTGAATCCTGTCCCCTGTGCTGGAGAGCATTGAGTCCATTATAAACCTCACCAACCACACTATCAGAACCACAAATCCCTAAAATTCCGCACATAAAAAGTATTGAAGTTACAAGTTACAGAGTTACAAGTTACAGGTTAGAACCTATCCCCTTGTAACTTCTAACTTGTAACCCTGTAACTTCATTGCTATTTTATCCTCCCATCAACCCGATTACCACTAAAATTATCGCACAGACAGAGATTGCCATCGTGGAGGCGATGGCAGCCAGATTCATCACCAACCCGTTTCTATAATCACCCATCAGTTTTTTCTTATTGATAAGGAGCAGCATAATCACAAGCACAACAGGCAACAATAACCCATTAAGGGTCTGAGAAATAATCATTACCTTGATTAACGAGATATCGGGAATCAGAACTATAACAGTTCCGATAACAAGTTGCAAAGTAAAAAGCCCATAAAATTGAGGTGCTTCCATAAACCGTTTAGTTACCCCGCTTTCCCATCCGAAGATTTCGCATACGGAAAAAGAAGTTGACAGGGGCAGGATAATACTGGCGCCGAGAGAGGCAATTAGCAGGCCGAGGGCGAATAAATAGGTCGTATATTTACCCCCTAATGGCTCTAAAGCGAGGGCAACATCCGCTACCGTATGCGCCTCTACCCTGCCATGTAGAGTTGATGAAGTTACTATGATAAAAAATATCACCACACCCACACTGATACCGGCAAAAAGAATTTCCCACCTGAAGTATTTATAATTAGAAACAGTGATACCCTTTTCTACAACGCTTGATTGATGATAAAACACCATCCATGGCGCTAATGTCGTCCCGATTAAAGCAACTAACAGCATCATAAACTTAGAGTCAAATTGAAACGATGGTTTAACAACCTGATGTCCCACCTCTTTCCAGTCCACCGGTGCCAGAAGACCAGCCGCCACATAACAGCCGTAAAACAGTATGCCAATAAGGAAGATTTTCTCAAGCCGACGATAATTTGCTTTAATGGTGAGAACCCATAAGAAAAGCACAATCAATGGCACGCTTAAATATTTATCAACTCCGAATAGCCACATTGCTGCCGCGATACCGCTGATATTTGCTGCCGCATTAGCAATACCTGCTAAAAACTTACCTGCCATTACATAAAAAGCGGTTTTGACCCCAAAATTCTCTCTAATCAGGTCCGAAAGCCCTTTTCCAGTAACCGCTCCAAGCCGGCCGCTCATCTCCTGATATAGCAACAGGATTGCCACCACGGGTATGACCATCCAGAGCATCTTTAGCCCGAATTCAATCCCGGCTACAGAATAAGTGGTGATGCCGCCGGCGTCATTACCGAAGTTACCGGTAATCAGTCCCGGACCCATCAAAGAAAAAACCAGAAGGATACTCGCCCAGAGCCCTCGCTTGGTAGTGGAGGATTGCAGATGATTCATATTAAGTAGATATAACATTTTATCATATCAGAAGTCAATATTTTATTTTAATACTGAACTCTTGCCCTTACAGGATCCCGTAGGGACGAAACGCCCCCTTTTTGTCATGCTGA
>JASEHY010000078.1 GCA_030018555.1 Planctomycetota bacterium | reverse complement strand
GCGACTACACTACCACTGACACCCACTGCACCATCATCTCTCACGGCTACTGTCATATCAGCAACCCAGATAAACCTCTTCTGGTCAGATAATTCCGATAATGAGACCGGCTTCAAGAT
This sequence comes from Planctomycetota bacterium, assembly GCA_030018555.1. Lineage (GTDB taxonomy): Bacteria > Planctomycetota > MHYJ01 > JACQXL01 > JACQXL01 > Yes70-35. The sequence continues at coordinate 6,381 of JASEHY010000078.1, read as the reverse complement.
AGAGCGTAAGGTTGGTAGTGGCGGAACATATACCCAGATTGCCGAAGTCGGTGCCGGTGTAACTTCTTATCCTAATACCGCTCTTTCTCCGACTACTACATATTACTACCAGGTCAGAGCTTATAATACAGGTGGCAACAGCAGTTATTCTAACGAGGCAGGCACATTAACTTCATGGGGAAGTATGACAACTACTGGAGCGCCACTCTCAAGAACGACTCATACCGCTATCTGGGCAGATAATATCGGAATGGTTTGCTGGGGTGGATGGGATGGGCAGAACACCTTAAATACAGGCGGTATCTATAGCCCGACTGCTAATACCTGGACAGGGATTACCACTACAGGTGCGCCGGCAAGCCGAACCTCTCATAGCGATATCTGGACAGGTTCTAAAATGATTGTCTGGGGCGGATATACTGTTGCCGCATCAGATACACAGACAATAGATAATTGTGAAACAGCATGGACTACTACCGCTATCTCCGTTACCTCAACCTCCTCTACTGATAGACAAGAAGGCAGTTTCTCTGCACAACTTGACATTGATTCTCCATTTGCAACCGGACTAATTGCATATCGTGACCTTGCATCCTCGCTTAATATCTCAGCAAGAACAAAGGTTTCTTTCTGGCTCAAAGCGTCAGATAATCTCCAGGGCGGTGTTTTAAGTTTCCTGATGGCAGTTGTTACTGGTTGTGCAACAACGGTTGAGGACTTGAGTATCAATACCACCTTAAATGCCGGTGCCTGGACATTCATAACCCTTACCTTGTGTAATCCTGCATTATTAACCGAACTAAAGTCAGTAGGACTGAAGGCCGCAACAGACCCGGGTCCTGTAACGATTCTTATAGATAAAATTGAGGCATCTGAAGGAGGGACTACTTATTATAACACCGGTGCCATCTATGACCCGTCATCTAATGCCTGGACATCAATGTCTCTGACCAATGCTCCGGAACCGAGGGCTTATCATAGCGCCATCTGGACCGGCTCAACGATGCTCATCTGGGGCGGTAAATCCACCTCTTCCTATAAAAACGGTGGCGTTTATGACCCTCTCACTAATGAGTGGAAAACCGGCTGGCAATTAGACAACCTCAGGAACGGCTCGCATATCAAGACCCCTTCTGTCCGTTCTAAACATCTCTCTTTCTGGACAGGCGAAGGCACTGAAGAGTGGCGCAACAAGATGCTTGTCTGGGGTGGCGACGGCGGTGGAACCACTGGCGGTCTTTATGATATATCAGCAGACATCTGGAAACCGATAAGCACAACTAATGCGCCCTCCCAGCGATGGGGATTCTCTAATGTCTGGACTGGACCCGGTAGTGAACCCTGGCGTACGAAACTGATTATCTGGGGCGGCTATAATGGAACTGCTCCTCTCTCGGACGGCGCCATCTATGACCCTGACGCTGATTTGTGGACTCCTTTAAGCATAACCAGTTCACTATCTGCAAGGATGTATCATACCGCTGTCTGGACCGGGAATAAGATGTTCATCTGGGGTGGAGACGGCGTCTCAACAGCCGGTGCTATCTATAACCCGCTTTATAATACCACAGAACCTACTACAATAATAGATGCCCCGACTGCACGGCTCTATCAGACCGGTGTCTGGAGCGACCCTGCTAAAGGCGGCACAGATGAGGTTATCATCTGGGGCGGCAGTAACGGCATAACCTTCTTCAATTCCGGCGGCAGATATAAGATGGAATAAAAGCAGGGACACCAAGACACTAAAAGAGAACACGCCCTTATCCCTCTGTCCCCCGAACTCTCCCACCCCAAATTCGCAATTCGCAATCCGAAATTCGCAATTATGATAGTTATCCCTATCAAAACAGTCCCAGAATCTTGCCGTCCTCAGTGATGTCGTAGTGGGTGCCTGCAGGGACAGAAGGTAATCCCGGCATTGTTCTCATCTCACCGCAGAGCGGATACAGGAATCCCGCGCCAACCGATGCCCTGACATCACGAATCGGCAGAGTAAATCCGGTCGGTCTGCCCTTTAGTTCAGGGTCGTGTGAGAGCGAGAGATGTGTCTTTGCCATACAAAGCGGCAGTTTGTCATAACCTAATTCGGTGTATAGTTTTATCTTGCGGTTGGCAAGCGAGTCATACTTGACATCCTTGGCGCCATAAATGTTGGTGGCAATCGTCTCTATCTTCTTCTTAATGGGCCAATCAAGTTCGTAGAGGAACTTGAATTTGGATGGTTTTTCGCATGCCTTGAGCACTGCATCAGCAAGGTCTTTTCCGCCATCACCGCCATACATCCAGACCTCTGATGGCACGGCATCCTCAGCACCGGCGAGTTTAGCCATCTTGCGCACCAATTCTATCTCTTTATCTGTATCGTGGCTAAACCTGTTAACAGCCACCACAACCGGTATGCCGTGCAGTTTCATATTCTCAATATGTTTCTGCAAGTTTGCACAGCCCTTTTCAAGAGCAGGAAGATTTTCCTTAACGAGTTCATCAGGTAGCGGTTTGCCTGCTACGACCTTACCTGCTCCGCCGTGCATCTTGAGGGCTCTGACAGTAGCAACAATGACCGCGCAATTGGGCTTCAGCCCGCTGACACGACATTTAATATTAAGGAACTTTTCTGCCCCGCAGTCAGCACCGAACCCGCTTTCTGTTACGACATATTCACCCAATCGTACTGCCATCATATCCTCAATAATAGAGTTATTGCCGTGTGCGATATTGGCGAACGGTCCGGCGTGGACGAAACAAGCAGTGCCTTCCAAGGTCTGCATCAGATTGGGCTTAAGGGCGTCTTTCATAAGCATCGTCATAGAACCACCGCATTTCAGGTCATCGGCTGTGACCGGCTTGCCGTCCCTGGTCATTGCTACGACAACCCTGCCTAATCGCTTCCTTAAATCCTTGAGGTCAGTGGCAAGAGCCAGGATTGCCATAATCTCAGAGGCAACGCTGATGTCAAATCCGGTCTCACGCACCATCCCTTCGCCGTTGAGTCCGGTGATAATATTACGAAGAGCACGGTCACTAACATCAACCACTCTACGCCAGAAAATATTATCAGGGTCAATATTCAATTGATTGCCGTGGAAAAGGTGAGCATCAACAAAAGCGGCTAAAAGGTTGTGGGTAATGCTTACCGCATGGACATCACCGGTCAGATGAAGATTGAAATCCTCCATCGGAAGCACCTGAGAATATCCTCCGCCTGCCGCACCGCCCTTGATGCCAAAGACAGGTCCTAAAGACGGCTGACGAATACAGACGATTGCTCTCTTACCAATCTTATTGAGTGCTTGGGTTAAACCGATGGTGGTAACGGTCTTACCTTCACCCAATGGCGTTGGTGTGATGGCTGTAACATCAATATATTTAGCCATCGGCTTATTTTTGAGTTCCTCCAGAATCTCCAGAGAAACCTTTGCCTTATAAGGACCGTAAAGTTCCAGATATTTTTCCTTGATACCCCATTCTTTAGCGACATCAGTAATGGGTCGCATCTTGGTTGCCTGAGCGATTTCAATATCGCTTGGCACCTCTCTTTTGGCGGTTTTGCCGGAACAAGTTCCCTCACACTTGTTCTCACGCGGTTGCCCCGCATAAGTGCGGGACTGACTGCGGTCTTGCAGGTTTGGCATAAGCACTCCTTTTTTAGAGCCAGTTAGGGATGGCGCGGAGTTTATCCCAGTGGGAGCGCCAGACCGTTACTGGCTCTTAATCCCGCCCGTACAGCTTGCCCGTATGGGGGCGGGACTACCTTCTTAAAACGCTTTTCTATAGGCGGTTAAATACGAATCACAATAGATGAATTTATTCAGCAATAGTTCAGCGCTAATCATTGCGTCCATCAGGTCTTTGTCTAATGGGTCAGCAATAGCGGAATCAAGCCCCCAGGCAATTGCCATCACCAGAATGGTGCGGTTAATCATTGGGCGGTCAAGACATCCCTGAGAGGTATTACTTAACCCGCAGACCGTCTTTGGTGGCGGGTCAGAAAGGGTCTTTAATTCCCTGATGGTCTGTAAAATAATCGGTATCTGTGCCTGACCGAATTTAACCGGTAGAAAGACCGGGTCAAGATAGATATCATCGGTCGCAAGACCGGCTTCCATTGCACAGGCAAGGATTCTCAGTCCTATCTCCATCCGTGCCTGAATAGAATTCGGTATCCCTTTTTCATCCATAGTTAAACCTAAAAGCCCTGCGTTATACTCCTTTGCCAGTCCGACAAGAAGATTAAGTTTCTCTGCTTCGCCGGTAGTGGAATTGATGAGTGGTTTTCTCTTGCAGACCTTGAGACCTGCTTTAATCACAGGTGGTTTGGCGCTATCTATCGCTAATGGCACATCCACTGCTTCCTGAACGGTCTCCACCAGCCATTGCATAGCCGCGACATCATCAGCCGCGGCAGGGCCGACATTGACATCTAACATTCTGGCGCCTGCGGCGACCTGGTTTTTGGCAATGTCCTGGATTATCTTTTTATCCTTGGTCTCTATTGCCTTGCGAACCGCCTTAAACATCCCATTGATACGTTCTCCGATTATAAGCATATTTATTCTCTCTCCTTTTAGCCCTGTGCCAATTGGCTATTTCAGCAGACCTACAAATTCATTTACTGAGATATAAGCATCTCTTATTAAGGCACGAAGAAGTCCTCGGTCAAGGGTTTTATGTTCTGGAATAGAAAGAGTAGTTCTCATCCCGGGTTTCTTCATTATGATATGTCTACTTCTGGCTCGTCTTTCCATATACCATCCTGCTCTTTCAAATGCTTTAACGGCTTCTTTCCCTGAGATAACTGGAAGTTCTGCCATTATGCTGTTACGTCTACCTCCATAACCCCAATCTCTTTGCCTTTAGATGTCGGTCCCTCGTCCAGAACTGAAAGACATCCTCTAATTGCATCCTTAATATTCTCAATGGCTTCTTCTATAGTAGTACCTTGAGAATGGCAGCCCGGGATGGCCGGACAATGTATGACATACCCAAGGTCTTCTCCTTTCTCTATAATTACTCGGTAAATCATATTTCCTCCTCACGTCATGCGTCTTGTGTCTTGCAGTTGTGCGTCTTATGGTTCTTAAACGCATTACGCACAACGCTCTACGTTTTCATCATCTGTTGAATATAGTTTCTGGTCAGTTCTATTGCTTTAGGGTGATACATTACGAGCATATCAGCGCCTGCTAAAAGGAATCCGATAGCGGTGGTGGCTTCCCAGATAATGGCGCGTTCTTTTGCCCTGCCCCAGCAGGGCATCTCTGATTCCGGTGCCTTTGCCTCTTTGGTCTTCCAGACCTCGTTGGAAACAACCGCAATCATCGGATATGCCATCGTCTTATCGCCGCCTAATGCGGCAAGACGGGTACGCTCCATAATAGAATAAGAATACTCAAACCCATATCCCAATGCCCCGGTAGATGGGAAAATAACGATACGGTCATTGGGCATCTCCATATCCAACAGAAGAATATTCAGTTGCTTGCAGATATTAATATCCAGAGGGCTTTCGGCAACAATATTATGGCCATCCGCAATACAGGTTGCGGCCAGAATCTTATAGTTGTCCTGAGTGGCAGTGCCTAAAAGACATCTTTCACCCTTCAATGCCTGTGAAATAGCGGGGAAAAGTTGGTTATCCTTCTCATTATTCCCACAGCCCCAGATAATCAGAGGGATTGAGACGGCTGATTTCAACTCCTTTACCATCTTGACAACCTCTTCTATTGGTGTATTCTTATTCTCCGGATGAGCGCCGGTGAGCCGCAGGCAGACCGCATCGGCTTTATATTCGTCCTGACACTTCTTAGCCCAGCGAGCCGGCTTATCAATCACATCCTTGAACGGCTCTATCAGTGCCGCGGGCCATTCCGGATTGACCATATCAGTCACTTCCATAGCGATAGCGGGGAGATTGGGAATAGTGCCTTCTTCAGACAAGAACGGCATCGCATTTTGTCCGCCTATCTTGATGGCTTCAGAGCGAGTCCCACCTTCCGCTGAGGTTGCCCCTATTGTGATTCCATTCACCGATGAGGACCATTTCTCTATCATTCTCGCAACTGGCATATCTCAAATCCTTTTACTCGCTGTTAGACCTTTGAAGTGGCGCCGAAGCGCCATGGCGACAAAGAGGCGCCATTTACCCTGAGTCCCGCCTTGCGGGACGAAGGGTTACAGCGAGTTATCCCGTCCCGAAAGCATTCGGGACGGGATTTACTTCATAATATCTTTTCACTAATCCGCTGTCAAGAAAAACTAACCACAAAGCCACCAAGACACAAAGAAACACTAAAAAGAAAGGGGGCTTCACGGATTAAATTCAATCTGTGTAATCTGCTTGCACTGAGCGAAGCGAATGTGTGGCTTCCTCTAACTAAC
>JASEHY010000077.1 GCA_030018555.1 Planctomycetota bacterium | reverse complement strand
AGGCGGGTCTCCCCGTCCCGACCCCGATAAAATCGGGGCGGGGTCGGGGTGCCTCTGGCACCGATTGCCCATAATGGAATCAAAGGCACCGCATTTAATAAAACTCTCCAGCACTGTTCTATCTACCAGCCGGGTGTCAACTCTTTCACAGAAATCGTATATATTCTTGAATAGTCCGCCTGAGACACGGGCGTGGATGACAGAACTTACTGCTTTCTCGCCCACATTCTTGATAGCGCTCAAGCCAAAAACAATATCGTTACCTTTTACCGTGAAATCAGAGAAACTTCTATTAATATCGGGTGGAATGATATTAATATTCAACCTCTTGCATTCTTCATGGTATTCCAATAATTTATCTGTATCTGCGGTATTGTAACTTAATACTGAGGCGAGGAATTCTACCGGATAATTTGCTTTAAGATGAGCGGTGCGATAAGAGGTCATTGCATAAGCGGTAGAGTGTGATTTGTTGAAGCCGTATCCGCCGAAATACTCCATCATCTCAAATATCTTTCCCGCAACAAGGGAGGGAATGCCATTTTTGCCAGCACCATCGGTGAATTTAACGCGGTATTCCCTCATCATCTCGGGTATCTTTTTACCCATTGCCTTACGCAGGTCATCACTTTCAGCCGGGCTAAATCCGCCTAATCTGTTGGCTATTCTCATCACCTGCTCCTGATAAAGAATAATACCATTGGTTTCCTTAAGTAGTGGTTCAAGTGAAGGATGCGGATAACTTATTTCATCAGGATGATGTCTGGAGCGTATATAATTATCAACCAACCCGCTTTTTAGTGGTCCGGGCCTATAAAGAGCCAGGATGGCGATAATGTCCTCAAATCCTTTCGGCTTTAGTTTCTGGAGTATATCTCTCATCCCGGGCGATTCTAATTGAAAGATGCCTTTCGTTTCTCCACGAGAAAGCAATTCATATGTTTTTCTATCATCAAGAGGTATATTGTTTATATCAAGTTTTATGGAACGGTTTTTCTCCACGAGGTCAATAGTTTTATCAATAATATCCAGAGTAACAATACCTAACAGGTCAACCTTGAGCAGTCCGATTGTCTGGAGGGCTTCCATCGGATACTGGGTGATGTCAACACCACCGCTTAAACATAGAGGAACATAATTATCAAGCGGTTTATCAGCGATAACTAAACCGGCCGCGTGAGTGGACGAGTGTCTTGACAAACCTTCTAATCTCAGCGAAATATCAAAGAGTTCCTTAATTTCTTTACGGCTTTCTATCGCGGACTGGATTTCTGTATCTGCCCTGATTGACTCCGAGAGAGAAGTAAAATTAATCAGTCTTTTAGCAATGCGGTCTATTTCGGAAAGAGGAATGCCCATTACTCTGCCTACATCTCTAATCACGGCGCGGGCTTTCATTGTCCCGAAGGTTATTATCTGAGAGACATTTTCTCTGCCATATTTTTCTCTGACATAATTAATTACCTTGTCTCTGCCTGCCTGAGAGAAATCAATATCAATATCAGGCGGCTCCTGTCTGCCGGGATTAAGAAACCTCTCAAAGAGCAGGTCATATTTTAACGGGTCAATATCAGTTATCCCGAGAACATACGCCAGCAAACTGCCGGCTGATGAACCCCTGCCAGGACCGACTGAAATATTGTTTTCTCTGGCAAACCTTACAAAATCCCAGACCACCAGAAAATAATCTATCAGTCCTTTCTGAGCCACGATATTGAGTTCCTCCTCCAGACGCTCACGCTCTTTCATGGTAGCCACCATCCCGTTGGTAGCCACCATCCCGTGAGGGAGAGGGACAGAAACAACAGGATAACATTTGCGAATACCCTCCTCACATAACTCTTTGATGAACTCAAGGGGTGTTTTATTACCCTGCGGGGTGAAACGAGGCATATGCAAAGAATGAAGATTAAGATAAACATTGCATCTCTGCGAAATAGCAATGGTATTCTCAATTGCCTCAGGAACCTCTATAAAGAGTTGTCTCATCTCTTCAGCACTCTTGAAATAGAACTGGTCACTGGAAAACCTCATTCTTGACTGGTCTTTAACCTGTTTATTAGTAGAGATACAAAGGAGAATATCATGAGCGACATAATCTTCTCGTCTTTGATAATGAATATCATTCGTAGCAACTACCGGGATACCTGTCTTCTTTCCTATCTCAAGCAACCCCTTCATTATTTTTTCCTGTCCCTGTATAGTATGGAACTGTAATTCCAGAAAGAAATCATCTCCAAAAATCTCTTTATACTCACCGGCGGTTTTAAGGGCGGCATCAAATTTATTCTCGCCGAGCAAGTGGCTAATCTCGGAATGCATACATCCGCTTAAAGCGATAATGCCATCTTTATAGAGAACAAGAACCTCTTTATCTATTCTCGGCTTACGGTAAAACCCTTCTAAATATGCAATAGAAGCCAATTTTATAAGATTATGATAGCCTGTATTATTCTTCACGAGCAAGGTCAGATGATAAGGACTTTCAGTAGAGCCGGGGTACGAGGGGTTTTTATCCTTACGTGAGCCCGGGGCAAGATATGCCTCGTATCCGATAATGGGATTGATACCGTTGTGGACAGCGGTCTGGTAAAACTCTATCGCGCCGAACAGATTGCCATGGTCTGTCAGCGCCATTGCCTTCATCTCCTGACGCTTTACCTCAGCGATTAAGTTGTCTATCGTGCAAGCCCCGTCCAGGAGCGAATAATGACTGTGAGTATGCAAATGCACAAACTCGCTTTTCATAACTGTCCTATTTCGTAGGGGCGTATTGCATACGCCCTTACCGGTATAACCCATTCTTTCTAATATAATCTTCCACCTCTGGCGGAACAAATCCTCTTATTGAAATCCCTTTTCTGATTAATTCTCTAACCTGGTGTGAGGAAATATCAATACAAGGTTTTTTACTGTATAATTTCCTCATCTCCTTCTTGACAATATCAGAGAATGGAAGTCTCTTGAGTAGTTTATTAAAAGGGAACCCCGGTCTATCTACGGTGATAAACCCGCATAATTTTACCATCTCCTCTATCTTATACCAGCGAGACAACCCTACCAGCGAATCGCTGCCAATAACAAAATAAAATCGGGTATCCGAGGGGTATTGCCTTTTAAGTCGTAGAATGGTCTGGATAGAAAAGGTTTTTCCACCCCTTTTTATTTCCATATCAGAGACCTCTATATTACTCGCCTCGCCTCCAAGGTTATCAATAACAATCTTAAGCATCTGGAGGCGATGATGCCCTGAAATAATATCTTGATGACCCTTGTGATATGGTATATTACAGGGGATGAAAACAAACTTGTGTGGTTTGAACTTTCTTAATATAAAACGAAAGATTTTCAGATGAGCATTGTGAACAGGATTAAACGTGCCACCGAAGATGATAATTCTTTTCATAGTAATTATTTAGCCGAATGAAGCGCCCCCCCTTCAACGTCATTCCCACAAAAGTGGGAATCCAGATACCAGAGCATACCAGCTGGATTCCTGCTGCAGTTTACCCCTGCGAAAGCAGGGGCAGGAATGACATCTGTGTCATCTGTGTAATCTGTGGTTTCAATCCGTTAATATATTACAATCTGCCTTTGTAGTAATCTTTATATTATTCGCTGATCCGGGGACAATGCTTACTGGAACACCTAATCTTTCTACCAGAAAGGCATCGTCAGTTGCCGAATCCTGCCGGTATTGATATGCCTTCGCTATAATATCTTTTCTAAACCCTTGCGGAGTCTGGGCTGACCAGAGTGATTCCCTTGGCGTTACTGTATTCTTAATAATCGGGTTCTTTCGTTTATGGTTCTTTCGTTCTTCAGTCATCTTAATAGTGTCTGCCACGGATATTGCCAGTATCGCCGCACCTGTCCGTCGCACCTCTTTAATCAACCCAATCACATCAGCACGATTGACAAAAGGTCTTGCCGCATCGTGAATCAGGACGATGCCGGTAAGCACAGAAACCTGTTCCAAGCCGTTCCTCACAGATTCAGACCGTGTCTTCCCGCCAATTACCAAGAGAATAGGGGTGAGGGTAGAAATATCCGCTCTGTGTCCAGACGCACGACGCACGACGCATGACACACGACGTATAATCCGTTCTGCCCTCTCCGTATCCTTCTTATTTATGACGACGACTATTTCTCTAACCGAAGGGATGCTCTTGAAAACATCAATACTATGACGAAGAACAGGTCTATCTTTGAGCAACAGATACGGCTTTCTTACCTTACTTTTAAGACGCTTACTTTCGCCTGCCGCTACTATAATTACCGAAATATCCCTTATCATTGCAATCTGTCCCTCACGGGATAAGTTTATCCTGTCCTTACAGGATCCCGTAGGGATAAGGATTACTACTTTATCCGCTATAATATTAAAAACAGATAATAAATCAAGAAAATTGCAACCACTCTACGAACCCTGCCGCCTTTGGCGCCGCCTTTGGCGAGCCTCGCCCTGCGGGGCGGGAGCCTCGCCCTGATGGGCGGGAGGCGTTTGGGGTAACCCAAAAGACCGAGACCGCGGCGAAGTAAAAGTCAGATTCACCGCAGAGGCGCAGAGGTCGCGGAGTAAGATGCTGAAACAAGTTCAGCATGACATTATTCTCTGCGTTCTTTGCGTCTTTGCGGTGAAAAGAAAGGATGGTTTTTTTATGTTGAGCGAAGCGAAATCCCGCAGAATTGCGGGAAATAAATGGTTAAAACCCTGCCTGGTCATTGTGCTAATCGGGGTGATGGCACTCACTTTTGGTGGTAAGGGCTGTTTCTTGCAGAAGGACGAGAGTGGCAGCAGTAGTATTGTCATCCCTATCCCACCGGTTATTGAGGAACTGCTGACGAATATAATGGGCTGGTTGGAGTCGGTGTCTGCGAATTATCGGAATGAGGGCGGATTAGGAGCGATGGAGAGAAAAACTGCCTCAAGCACCAATCACCGGAACGAGGGCGGATTACGAGCGATAGATACCAAAGCCGCCACAAGCACTAATTACCAGAACGAGACGAGGTAATTGAAGTTTCGGTGGGTCTACCTACCGGCAGGCGGGAGGGAATTCGGGGGACGCAATACCTGATTTCTATAAGGAGACCATGAAACCAAGATAATAATTCCTGTTCTCCTGGGTTCCTTATAAATTATTGTTCCCTTTGTGTCTTTGTGGTGAAAGGAATAATATGCTCCCAGAACAACCTACCGACGAAGCCCTGATAGACGCCTACCGCGCGGGTAATAAGAATGCCCTTAATGTCCTCTTCAGCCGCTATCTTAAACCACTCAAGTCCTTTCTCTTCAAGAAGTCCTGGTTCAAGGGCCATTCTTACCTTGATGATGTGCTTCAGGATATTTTCCTCATCGCATTTTCCCGACTGAACCTGCCCACTGGCGCATCACTTCGGGATCCCGAAGCAGTGCTACCTGGACAACTTCATTCGGGAAAGGGTATCACGGAGAATAAATTTACCGATAAGACGCCTAACTCTTTCCGCAAATATCTCTATGCCATCGCTCATAAGGAGTGTATCAAGCAGGATGAGAGGCAGAGCCGTCTGCCTCAGCCACTCTCACAGGTTTTCCCTGATGACGAAAAGGGTATTGCGGAGTCGCCTGCCGGCGAAGCGGAGGGTGAGGATGATTCCGGGACGGATGACAACCCCCTGCCCACTGCCTGCGGCAGGCAGGCCTTTATTAAGGGGGAATATGAGGAGAGTAATTATGATGACTTACGCAACAGGGCAGAGGAGATTCTCGCTCAACTCTCTCTGCAAGAACAGCAACTGATTCGGCTTCTCAGTCAGGGTAAATCATATAAGGAAATCCGGCAAGAGCCATCGTTCTCTAAATATTCTATTGACTATCTGATGAGAAAAGCGTATCTTATCAGGAAAAAGGTGTATAAAATAAGTATAAAATATAAAGTATAAAATATAAAGTGAATAGGAGGGAGGGAGATAATAATATGAAAACCGTCAAGAGTAAAAACAAGAAGGAATGCAAGAAATACGGGATGGCGATTACTAACTATGTCCTGGGTGAAAAGATAGACGTGCCTGAGAAAGAACTCCTTGAGCATCTGCGGGGGTGTAAGCAGTGCCGTGATGAGATTATGAACTGGCAGGATTTTAATGCGGTTCTGTCAACCGAGCAATATCATTCCCGTCCTGAGGTGATAGAGAAGTGGAACAGGTTTATCGGGGCAATTACCGAGCATCCCGAATACTTCGCTCCTGTAAAGCCCGGTGAAAAGGTGATTTTGGACAATGAGAAGGACATCGGGAAATCAGCCGGACTAATCTGGAACCTGTTAGGTAAAGAGGGTAAGGTGCCGGTAATCCAGATTCCCTTTAAGGCAGGACTACCTCTGGACATTGCCTACGGTGCTATGGGCTGGCTGGCAAAGGAAAAGAAGATATATCGGGAAAAGAACGAAATAGGTATCTATGTTGACCTGGCTAAAACAGAGCGTCAGATTTACCAGAGACAGAACGGCTTACAACAATAGATTTAGCCCGCATTATTCATACGATGTTCAAAACGGTTACAGATTGCGTGAGATTGCTTCG
>JASEHY010000076.1 GCA_030018555.1 Planctomycetota bacterium | reverse complement strand
CAAACTGTTGACCTGGTGCTTGTTCTCCCGCTGTTGCTGAGGGTTCGCCGGCGCCGCCCCGATATCCACCGGGGCGACCTCTTCCCACCTTCTCAGCCGTAACATAAAAAGTAGCACCAATCTTTATGTTATTGATTCCTTTCTCTGTAGAAAATGTTTCCCAATCTGTTGCACTCTTGTTTCTGGCTTCGTCCACCGGTATTCTACCTAACATTTCTACAAACGATTCCATCTCCTGCTTTGATACCTCTGAGGTGAAAGCGATGCTTTTAAGTTGATATGTATGGATAAGATTGACCATCAAAACCGCACCCTGACCTAATAACCGTTGATGGACAGGGTTGCCGTTAATCAGGAGGATGTCTTCAGAGACAGAAATATTCAGGATGCCAGGTGGAGGGAGATGTTTGAAGACCTCTTCTATAGATTTATTTACATATCTCATCGCTTCTAATGAAAGTGAACTGCCCGGGGGATAGAGTTTGATGTTTTCTATTGCAGCACAGAAGAATCTTATAAAATCTTTCAGCGCCTGGATAAGGACGCTATCAAGTTCTATCTTTTCTGCTGTTGGAGTAAGTGCTGTCGCAACCGCTTTATCCTTTTTAGCAATAAATGCCCGCTGAGTGATACCTATATTGGTAATTCCTTTTTCATCCAGATATTGATTCCAGTATCCTTGTTGGGCAAAGGGCTTATCAGGCGATTTATCAAGATTTATAAGAAACTTTTCCGTTTCCCGCTCCGAGCACCCTTTACGGAAGGTTACACCTTTGATGTAATGCTCTTTCATCAAAGAGAGAAACTCGTCCACCACAGAGCCGTAGGTTTTAGTATCAAGTACGACGGTGTTTATATGTAAGAGATTTTTAGACTCGCTTAAGGTAAAAATCTCTGCCTCTTCAAAGATACTGTTCATTACTTTTATCAGAGCAAAAAGGGTATTAACAGTTAACTGACTGCTGTCAGGGTAGAACCGTATATTTTTATTAGAAGAGATTAAGTTTCGTAGGAGGTCTTTGACTAAGGACATCTTTGAGGAAGAGAGCGGGTTAATTGCTTCTTTGATGCGGGATAAAACAATACCAGTAGAAGAGGTGTAATAGCCCGGGATTTCGTCCTTCCTGAAGAGCATAGCGTTGTTTTGACCCATCTGTTGGCTATATGCTTGTGCTTTTTCCGTGTTTCCAGCGAGATTGAAGTGGTAGGCAAGAGCCGGCGCAACCGCATCGGTCCCTCCTGGTTTGGACTGATACAGTTTTTCGGTTACTTCACCCACCGCCTGATGCAACATCTCTTTCTCTTTCTCATCTATTCTATCATAGATAACCTCCTGAAAACGTTTGCTGGTAAAGGTAAAGTGGTCATCATTAGAAGGAACAGTGGACCTGATAATATTAAGTTGTTTCGCTTTATCTAATGCATCTATGGTTTCACCTTCGTTCTGTTTTGCTACATCTTTGAGGATGTCAACCGGCACTTCACGGCCGACTACAGTTGCTTGTTTTATAATGGTCTGGGTCTCTGTCTCAAGAAGGTCTATATTTTCTCGGATTATCTCATCAAGGTCTTTTGTCCAGATGTTTTCCGCCCCTACGAGACTGCTGTCCCGTCCTTCACAGGATGGTGGCTCCCAAGGTAGTCCCGTCAGGGACGGCACGATTGATAGGTCAAGAACCCATTGCTTATTTTTATATCTAATATAATTAGTAAGAAGCAGGTGTTTGAGCAATTCCTCTATGAATAATGGATTTCCTTTAGTAGTCTGATATATTTTATTGTCAAAAGCGGGAGAAAAAGATTGGTGGGGAAGGATTCTGGAAATCATCTCCGTAGTTTGTTGTGCATTAAATACGGACAGAGAAATCCTCCGGTATATATTACTGGCGGATTCCTTCTCTTCTAATGCAGACAAGAAGTGATTTAAGGCATCATTAACGGTAGCGCCTGATACAAGATATTCATCACGAATCGCGCCGAGGAAGACACAGTGTCCTTCTGTCCTGTCGGTTAATGCAGATAGAACAAGAAGAGTGGCTGGGTCAATATTCTGAAACTCATCTATCATAAATAAGATTGGCGTCTTTAGTGAGAGGCGACCTAAAACCTCAGTCAGTGCATCAAAGAGCAGTTTTCTGTCTCCTTCCTCCCCTGACGGGACTACCGCAGCAGTTTCAATTGTGGAGGACACCGCTCCCAGCGGGACAAGTTTTCTTAATTCCTTTATCGTCCCGGCTGGTAATTCGTCAATGACCGCTCGCAGAGCGGGATTGTTTGATTTAGAGAGTTCTCTCAGGAATGTGATTAGTGGTTTATACGGAATATTGATTTCTATTTCGTCACAACAACTATAGAAGGTAAGGGCATCAGGGAATGAAGATAATTCTTTAAGAAGTCGGCTTTTACCTGAGCCGACGGGTCCTTCCAGCAGGATGAAGAGATGTGCCATTTTATAGTCGCTCAAGGCCTGAATAATCTCCTGATAGAAATCCTGTCGTCCGATAAAATGAGGACAGGGGAAATTCTGGAAGATAGTTTTTTCCAGCACATCGTCTTCTGAAAATGTGCCGACGATAGAGACCCGATTTCTACCCTGCCTCTTTGATAAATAGAGCGCCTTATCAGCCTGCTCTATCAGTTCAAGAGAAGAACCGGCATCATCAGGGAAAGAGGCGATTCCGATACTGATTTGAATATTTAGAGGCGATTGCCTCTCATCCCGTCTTTTGAATGGTGTTTTACCTACCAGTTCTAATAATTCGCAGGAAACCTTGAACGATTGGTTTTTATCAACAGATGGCAGGACGAGAGAAAACTCATCTCCCGCGTAACGGATCACCAGCCCTCTTGTACCAATTGCCTCCTTAAGAACCGCACCAAGTTGTGTAAGCACATTGTCGCCTTCTAAATGCCCATAAGTATCATTTATCCGCTTGAAATAGTCTATATCAATCATCAGGAGTGAAAGTGGACGGGAGGCGGGGCTTTTCCAGTCAGTATCTTCATTGAGGTATCGGTTGAAAAATCTACGGTTGTATAAATTGGTGAGTTCGTCAATAAAGACTAATTTAGTTAACTCTTCTTTACTAACAGAGGCAATATTCATATATAATAAAATACCATCTTTATATTAAAAAGTCAACTACTTTTTTGTATATATTGAGGCTGTTGATAAAGTGCCTAAAATGTCATTGCGAGCGATAGCGAAGCAATCTCATCAGCCAGTTTTGAGATTGCCACGAGCCGATAAATCGGCTCTCGTCCCGAAATCCTTCGGGAACAAAAAGGGGTTTGTCAGCAGTCTCATATTACAAGATGGAATCTGTTATATTGGTTCTAATCGGCATTATTATTGGTTTTATCGGCACGATAGCAGGGATTGGTGGTGGACTCTTTATTGTTCCGCTCCTGGTTTCTGTGTATCATTTTGCTCCTCAATCTGCTATCAGCACCTCTCTTTTTGTTATTGTCCTTACTTCTCTTTCCTCAACCATTTCTTATGCCAGATACGGTAAAATAAACTATCAAATCGGTATAATAATGACGATTGGCGTGATTCCAGCCATACTACTTGGCGTCTATATTTCGGAATTCCTCTCTCCTAAAATATTTAAAGTCATCTTTGCTATAGTTCTTATTATCGTGGCTGTTTATCTACTATTGAGAAAGGACTATGGAAGAGAAGAAGAAAGCCCTCAAGTTATCCAGCAAGTGTCTCAGAAGAATCCTTTTAATCTGTGGCTTATTTTCTTTGGCTTCCTGAGCGGTTTTATGGCTTCGTTTCTGGGGATAGGCGGGGGGATTATTCTTATGCCTGTTTTTCTCTCCGGCTTGGGAAGAATAAGACTGCCGGTCACTACGGCGGTTGCTACCTCGCATTTTATTGTTCTTTTTACCGCTCTGTTTTCTGTTATTTCGTACACCTTCGCCTTCCAATCAATTAATTATGCGATAGGGTTAAGATTAGGATTGGGTGCTGCTCTCGGCGCCCAAGCAGGTGCTTATATCTCATCACAGCAGAGATGGATAAAATCCAGATGGATTGTAATTATCTTAACTATCCTTCTTCTTCTATCTGCCCTGAAATTACTTCTGTAGGACTGAAAAACGGAGAAACTAAAAAACCAAACAACTATAGTTCTGTAGTCCTTCAGTTTCTCCGTTCTTCAGTTCTTCAGTATTTAATGAGGAGGCAGTCGCTGTTCTAATTCCCTGATTTCGTCGTCAGTTTTGGTATTTTGAGGTGATGCCTTACGCGCCAGGTCGCAGAGTCGCCGTGCTTCTTGAAACTTGGTAATGTCTCTGTCAAGGTCGCCCCAGTAGCGATAGATTCTAATCAGGGCAATTATCCGCTCAAAATTGTTCGGGTCAAGTTCCCATGCCCGTTTGATACAGGAAAAACTGCAGAGGGCAAAATCACGTTGACTGAAATCCCTGTAACGACTATGCTCCATTTGAATCATTTCGTCTTCTGATGGTGGCTGGGATAATTTATTTGCCGTTTCTTTCTTGAGCATTAAGACCAATTTTGCCAGTTCCAGGAAGTTTCTGCCTGCGCCATTAAGATATGCCCTTTCCTTCGGAGCAAACATAAGGGCATTCTGGAAATATTTGATACAAGCCAGCCGAATCTCGTATGCTCTCTCTCTGGCACCCTGTCTCATTGCCTCTTCCGCACTCATATCATAACTGAAACAGAACTTGTAGAAACCATCAGCACGGAGAAGTGCAAGATTGGAACTGCTAATAATCCAAACCACTGCTATTAACATAACCAGCCAGAGCAGAACATTGCTGAAATTCCACAATTTGAGCGGTTTTATTGCTCTTTTAAGGGATAGAGTGCCTACAATTATGCCTGTAAGAATCCATAGCCAGGAATAAATTATCAAGGCATCCGTATTAGTGGTATCATCGGGCCAATATTTCCTGACCATAATTACCGTCATTATCAGTGTCTGTCCGACAAATGACCAGAAGAAATAACGGGACCATAAGAAAATGCCGGCGATAAATCCAAATACAATCCAGATAAAGAAGGTTGTCAGGATGGCATCTTTGGCTGATTTTACATCAGGCGTAATAATCTTGGATTCAGGAAATGAAAACTGGAAAAGGATAAAGGCAATTATAATGGTAAAGATACCATAGATGATGAGGAGATAAAATTGCCACTCTCCCAGTATGCCCCGATGTCCCTTGAGGTCTGCCGGTCCACCGGCTGACTGACTGACTGACTGAGCGGCCGACCGAACGGATATCTTATAAGAGGCATAGATTGCGGCGGTGATGACCCAGAAATGGGTATAGGTGGAGACGATGGCTATCCCCACCCCAATCTCAACAAGGTGTGCGATAAGAGCCGTGATTAACCCTAATGTCATTATGGTAAGGGAATCACCAAGAACGGATTTCATCTTTAGTCCCTGCCGAACTGCCTTGTAAGCAGTCAAGAATATCGCTCCCAATAAAGACAAGTATGCAATAAGCCCGAAAAGACCGTGCATCACCCAGACATCAAGATAGTGATTATGTGAGCGGTCTGCGTGGACATTGACACCCTCTAAAGAAGCCAATTCCATCTCGTAGTTCTTATAATATACCGTAGAAAGCGATTCAGGTCCATAGCCGAAAAAGAAACGATATTTCTCATCCTTATCAAGAATCAATTTAAACACGCCCTGCCAGAGAAGCATTCTTGTTCTTCCTGATGACATTTTCTGGGTCTCTAGGAATCTTCCCAACTGACGCAGGTATGGAACATCCATCAATCTGCCAAAGGTCTTGTGCCAGAGATATTCTCCTTTGCTCACCTCTGATTTATTAACCGTTATTTTTTCTATAGTCGGGCCGTGCACCTTCTTGAATGAGGCAATATGAGGGATATTAAATAAGAAGAGAAAAGTCCCGCCAATAACAACTCCGGAAATTAGTGTCCATAATAGAATTTTCTTCTTATAGATGATAGAATATCCCAGAAGGAATACGAGAATGCTTATGAACATTCCCGCCATCGGACCTCTGCTCTGGCTTAAAAACACTGTAAATATTTGCAGTATAACCAGTATGCCGTAAGAAAGATAATGGGATTTTTTATTGTCTTTGAGTCCCTGCACAAATCTTGAAATTGTCAGGGGGATGGCAATGATTAAGTAGGCGGATAAAAATATAGGGTTTCCCATTGTGGCAGAAACACGAGTAGAAGGATCCATCTGCTGCCACGGGACCGGGTCAAGTTTGAATCTCTGAATGAAACAATACGCTACAATCGGTGCCGAGGTAAAGATAATGGCACTGATGAGACGGTCTATCTGCTCTCTGGTTTTTATATTTAGAGCAGTAATTAAAAAGACCACCCAGAATGATGCATTGGTGTATAGTCCCTGCATTCTATCATAACCGCCCCATCTACTATTATGAGGGGTGGCGGAAATAGAGACCGAGATTACATAAGCGATAACAAAAAGCAGAAACGGGAAGAATATTAAGGATTTAATAATACCCCTGGCCTTTTCCCATTTGGTCCCCCCCGACGTTACATCGGGGTGGGATTCGTGAGGTTTGCCTTTC
>JASEHY010000075.1 GCA_030018555.1 Planctomycetota bacterium | reverse complement strand
GATTTATCGCACAAAGTCGGATAAATCCGACCGCTACAAGGAATAACACAAGATGGTTTTATGCATTTTCGCAAGAGTTCAGTTATTAAGGAGAAAACAATGGCTAATTTAATAGAAGTTCTTCTGAGAGATAAGGTGAAATCACTGGGTAATCGCGGTGAGGTCGTAAAGGTGAAAAAGGGCTATGCGCGTAACTATCTTTTTCCACAGGGATTAGCCGTTATTTCTACGAAAGATAATTTACTCGTATTGGAAAGAGAGGCGAAAAGACTTGTTCGTTTAGAATCTAAAACCATAGAGAATCTAAAACAACTTGCTTCACAAATAGAAATCGCTTCTTGTACTATAGAAATGAAAGCCAATGAAGAAGGAATTCTTTTTGGTTCAGTTTCGCCTCAGATAATAATTGACGCTCTGGCAAAGGAAAACATCAAAGGTGTCACGGAAGAGATGGTGAAATTAGAAAGCCCGATAAAAGAACTCGGCGTCTATCGTGTTAAGATAGACCTTACTCCAGATATTTCGGCTACCTGCAGATTGTGGGTAGTAGAAGAATCTGAACCTCATGGTAAAATATCAGGCGATAACCTCTCAGAAGAATAACTGACAGATAAACATTTCAACGGAGAATAAGTTATAAATTGAGACTGTTGAATCCCGCCTTGGCGGGACAACAGGCTCATCCTGAGCGAAGCGAAGGATCTCTCTGAGCACGATTATGAGACCCTTCACTGCGTTCAGGGTGAGGCTGTTGACTTTGTCAACAGCCTCAAATTAGAGACCACCACATAAATAAGGAAAGGAGAAACAATGAAACGAAATCACAGGATAAGAGAAGATTTATCTGGTACACCTGATTGGCTGTTAGATAAAAAATGCCCGCATAAGAAACAATATCTATCAGGCAAGAAAATTTGTCCGTCACCCATTACCGGCAAGGAGAAATTATCTGAGTTGATGCAAGAGACATTCTTGGCGTATAACGCGGCTCGCCTGAAAGAGGGATGTCGTCTGTTCACAGAAAAGATGCTCCAGAATAATGTAACGGTCGGATTGAGTCTATCTGGCGCTCTGACTCCAGCAGGACTCGGCTGCGCTACCATTATCCCTCTTATTAAAGCAGGTTTTGTTGACTGGATTGTCTCTACTGGTGCAAATATGTATCACGATATGCATTTCGCTGTTAATATGCATCCACGAGTTGGAAGCCACATGGCTGATGATGCGGACTTAAGAAGAAATGATGTCGTCAGAATATATGATGTCTTTCTGGGCTATTCAGATTGCCTGATGAGTACAGATAATGTTCTCAGGAGTATCTTAAAAGAACCAGAATTCCAGAAAGAAATGGGTACGGCTGAATTCTATTATCTAATTGGTAAATATATGGACGAAGCGGAGAAGAAAACAAAACAGAAAGATGTCTCTGTGCTTACAGCGGCATATCGCGCCGGCGTCCCTATTTATACCTCCTCGCCCGGTGATTCCACCATCGGTATGAATATCGCCGGAGTGGAATTAGAAGGAAATAAATTAAGAATCAATCCTTCTATAGATGTAAATGAGTCAACCGCATTTGTATTAGAGGCAAAACGTTCTGGCGGTAAATCAGCGGTATTTCTGGTCGGTGGCGGAAGCCCTAAGAACTTTATGCTTCAGACCGAACCACAAATACAGGAAATATTAAGAATCAAAGAAGTTGGTCACGATTACTTCTTCCAGATAACCGATGCCAGACCTGATACTGGCGGACTTTCAGGCGCAACACCACATGAGGCTGTCAGTTGGGGAAAGGTTGACCCGGAGATGTTACCCGATGCAGTTGTTTGTTATATGGATGCTACCGTGGCTCTTCCTTTAATAGTCCATTATGCGCTATCCTGCCATAAGAAACGGCCACTTAAGAGATTATATTTTAAGAGAAAAGAGTATCTTAAGAAATTAGTCAGGGAATATTTTGCACACAATAAATTATAGCCCCGCACATATCATGTGATGCATTAGGCACATCCCCCGAAAGCGTTCGGGGTGCCCTGAGGCAGACCCAGCGGGAATTATGTGCGGGGGTACACGCCCGTAGCTCAGCCGGCAGAGCAGCTGATTCTTAATCAGCGGGTCGTCCGTTCGAATCGGACCGGGCGTACTTTCAAATAAAGAATAGAGATGAAAGGGGAAAGATGATAGGTAGATAATCTTTCATCTATTTTCTCCCATCTTTTATCTTTTCATAGATGCCCCCGTAGCTCAATTGGATAGAGCAACGCCCGTACGGGCTGTAGGTTGGTGTTCTGATTTTATGACCTATTATCTTTACATTTTGCAAAGCCTAAAAGATAAAAAGTTGTATATTGGAGTGACCAAAAATGTTGAGGACAGAGTTAGACAACACAATGAAGGAATAACGCCTTCTACAAGATATAGAAGACCGTTTATTTTAATTCATACTGAATTGTTTCAGGATGAAAGTGCCGCATTAAAACGAGAAAGGTATCTCAAAAGTTTAAAAGGCTCTATTGAGAAAAAGAAAATTTTAGAGCAATATAAAGCAAGAGAATCTAACGCCCCCGTAGCTCAATTGGATAGAGCAACGGATTTCTAATCCGTAGGTTGTGTGTTCGACTCACACCGGGGGTGCCATCTCGTTTCCCTGCATCATATCGCTACTTTTCCCTATGGTTCCACCATCCTGTAAGGACGGGACAGGATGCCAAGTTTCTTATAAATGGTTTTGATATTAACATTACGTTGGACGATTTTGATAGCGGTTGGTATTTTTGAGGGCGAATACAATCCTAAATGTTGCCTTAACCGTTCAATCTTCTCGGCGGTCTCTAAGGAACTATCCCTCACTACCAGAACCGGGATATTGCTTTCTTCTACTTTAGAGAGAACAATATCAGAAGGATAAAGTTTGCCTGTAAGAATCAAACATTTAGTATCAGTTTCCAGCGAGGCAAGTTGTATTTCCGGCCGGTCTCCGCTGATAATTACCGCCTTACAATCTACCTGACGGAAATATCTGAGGTCATTTTCCATATTCATCGTAGAGAGACAAAACTCTTCTATGATATCATTCTGTTTATCTGCACCACAAAGGATTTCTGCATTAAGCATGTTTTTGATTTCAGCGATGGACACCGCCTTTAATCTCGCATCTGCAGGGATAATTCCCAGCACCTCTATCTTATGCTCCTTATAGAGATATGGAACAACCTTATCTTTTATATATCCCATCTGATGCTGGGGGACATAGTTAAAGACAACGCCTATCAGAAAGTTACCGAGGACTTTTTTGCCCATAATGAAACCGTCAATCAGGTCAAGCGGTAGTGAGAAGCGGTTAGACCGATAAGCATCAACAAGAATAGTTTGCCAGTTAAAATTCTTAATAAGGTTTAATTCGCTCTCTCCGAAGCCGGAGCCACGATAAAACCTGCCAAGTCCTTTAATAAGTATGATGTCCTTATCTCTGGATATTTTTTCTATTGATTGCGAAACCTTCCCAGAGAGGTCAATTTTAGTCTTACCGCTGATTATTCCCTCATATAATTCATTTGTAACCACAAGAGAGCAGAGATTGGAAATCGGCTCTCGCTCAAGATTAAAGAGTTTATGGAAAAATAAGGCGTCCTCATCTGTTAATGTCCTCTCAAAGCGGAAAGGTTTATTGGCAATCGGTTTCAGGAACCCGATATTATATTTATCGTCCATCATTTTTTGACCGATTCCTGCGATAAGCATATTTTTACCTGCGGCATCGTTGACCGAAGAAATAAATAGTGTCTTCATAATAAACTCCTTTTAGATACTGTTAGCGATGTCGCTCCCACAGGGACGCCAGCGTGTTACAGTATCTTATCCCGATGAATATCGGGATGTTCCTTAACTTATCGTTATTCTTGCATCAATGGCAACCCCACCTTTGGCAAATACCTTATATGGATTTATATCTAATTCCGTAATCTGCGGAAAATCCATTACTAATTGAGATATTTTAAGAATAGTTTCCTTCAATGATTGCAGGTCAGAAGATTCCTGCCCTCTGGCGCCGGTCAGGAGTGGATATGCCTTTATTTCCCTAATCATCGCATCAACATCAGACTCATTTAATGGTGCCAATCTAAAAGAGACATCTTTAAGGATTTCTACATATATGCCACCCAATCCGAACATAATTAAATGTCCGAATTGACGGTCACGGGAGACGCCGATAATGACCTCTTTTCCGCCTGATATCATTTTCTGGACCATTACACCTTTAATCGTCACGGCAGATAAATATTGTCCACCAAAGGCGCCCCTATCCCTCTGACGGGATCCCGGTGAGGGACGGGCGACCGTAGGGTCGGATCCGCCTTGGTAGCCACCATCCCGCGAGGGACTGGCGGAAACTCTCCGAAGAGCAAACAATATGATTGATGTTCTCCTCTGCCAATCCTTCCTCTGAGTTGATGTAACTGTGCCAGACCATAACGTTCCGCGTGTTCTATCACCATTATAGAAGCATTAGGCACATCTATGCCTACCTCTATCACTACTGTAGAGACAAGAATATTTATCCTGCCCTCCCTGAAATGTAGCATTATCTTTTCCTTTTTCTCTTTCGGCATTTCTCCGTGTAATAACGCTACTTTATATTCAGGAAAAACCTCGCTTGAGAGATATTTAGCCCTTGATGTGGCTGATTTGAGAGTGGTTTTATATAATTGGGGCTGTTCTGCCGATGAGGTATCTTCAATCAGAGGATAGACGAAATAGACCTGTCTGCCTTCCTTGATTCTTTCTCTGATAAAGTCAAAGGCGGCTGGCATCTGACTGGAAGGTCTGAGGATTGTTCTTACTGGTTTTCTGCCAGGCGGGAGTTGGTCAATAGTTGATATGTCCATATCGCCGAAGGCGGTGAGCGCCAGGGTGCGTGGAATCGGCGTCGCAGTCATTATCAACAGATGGGGGTTCTCGCCCTTGCCCCTTAAATCCGCTCTCTGCATCACTCCGAACTTGTGCTGTTCATCAATAACCAGTAATCCTAACTTCTTGAATACAATATCTCTCTCTATGAGAGCGTGAGTCCCGATAACCAAATCCACCTCGCCTTTATCAAGTATTTCTCCTGCCTTGCGTTTTTCCTTAGTGGTTAATCCGCTACTTAAAGATAATATTCTCACCTTTGAGTCGGCAAGTATGCCGGAGATAGTCTGATAGTGCTGATTGGCAAGAATCTCGGTCGGAGCCATCAGAGCGGTTTGTAAGCCGTTGCCGATTGCGGACAAGATGGCGTAGAGCGCCACGATGGTCTTTCCTGAACCAACATCACCCTGCAGAAGACGATTCATCGGATAGTTGCTTACCAAATCGTTTCTTATCTCCGCAATAACCCTCTCCTGCGATGGGGTCAATTGAAACGGGATTCGTTTCCTGATTCTTTTCTCTAACTCTTGAGATATCCTGATGGGGAACTTTACCGGGATATGTTTGATTTGATACCTTCTTAAGCCCAGTGCTAATTGGAAAAGAAGTAATTCGTCATAGACCATCCGCCTACGTGCCATGGTCATCTTCTCATAAGAATCCGGATAGTGAGTTTGTCTTAACGACTCTCTCAGAGGTAAAAGACCATTCCTTATTAAAAATGTCCTTCCTGCCTGCGCCGAGGCTTCGGCAGGCAGGTCCATCGTATCATCAACAAGAGGCAGATAAGTATCCAGTGCCTCCCTGATGACCCGACGAATAAGTTTCTGGTTCAACCCTTCGGTTAAGTGATAACAGGGAATAATACCCCCTGAAGAAAGAGGTAAGAATGTGTTCACACTGAGCCCTTCGTTCCTCAGGATAAACTCCGCGAATGTGTCATCCTCCGGAACTATTTCATATTCAGATACTACCAGTTGAAGATATTTGTCCCTCTCCCTCTCCCTCACGGGATGGTGGCTACCAACGGGATGGTGGCTACCATAGTATTTGACCTTGCCTGATAGTATTACGGTTTTCCCCGTTAAGAGGACATTCTTCAGAAAAGGTTGATTGAACCAGATAGCGGAAATATGGGCGGTATTGTCATTGATAACCACCTCAAAGATATTTTTGCGGTATTTGGTGTGATGAGTAGCAACAGTGGTAATCCTGCCTCTGATGGTGATTTCCTCCCTCCCCCCCTCATCTGAGATAGGGGTGTTGACGATTTCCTTGATGGTTTTTATCTGGCTACGGTCAAGGTATTTACGGGGCAGATGGTAAAGCAGGTCGTGGACTGTCTGGATACCGAGTTGCTGGAACAACTTGACTCTTTGAGGACCGACTCCTTTGATATATTGGACTGAATCATTGAGGTTTTTCATTGTGTTAGAGCCAGTTGGACCCCGCCCCGATGTCCATCGGGGGAGAGACTGGCACTTGCATCCGCCTTGGTAGCCACCATCCCGCGAGGGACAGGCGGAAAAATCCGGGGAATTAGGAGTTTATCCCGTCAAAGGGACACTTATCCCGTTTACCCTGAGTGTAACGAAGGGAGCATAGCGAGGGATATCTTATACTAAATTTGTCTCTCTGTTGGCAAGAAAAAGAGAAACACGAATAGGGCCCTTATCCCTCTGACCCTTCCCCCGATTAATCGGGGTAGAGGGCGACGGGATCC
>JASEHY010000074.1 GCA_030018555.1 Planctomycetota bacterium | reverse complement strand
CTCCACCTTGAATATCAAGCAATTCAAGGCTTACACGGGCAGGTGTGTGTCACCGGCCCTTTATATTTTGTCCAGAAATAACAACAGGATTAAACTCCCGTACGGGCCATTGTTATAATTCCACCCCTTTTCCCGAATGGAGCATCCCAAGAAGAACTGCTTCGGGATCCCGAAGCAGAACCTACTTGGGCTACCTCATTCGGGACAACTGGCTCTCGGACAGACGGTATTGTGACCAGTGAGTCAGTTCCTTTGCAGGAAGCCCCCGATATTGTTTATTGGTCAACATCAGTATAACGCCTCCCTTAACCTGCACCTTGCGGTAATGCACTTCGGCAAAGAATCTATCTTGCTCCATCACACTATGCCAGGCACTCAAGAACTTGTAGTCACAATAATCCCGCCGACTGCCCACGAATCCATCATAGGCACTATCCTTTACATAATAGACCGTTGGCTCCTTGTAGTATTTATCAAGGACATTGCTCCAGAAAAAGCAAGCACCACTGACACCGAGCATACCATAAGAATATTTTCTGCGGATAATATAACGGCTGACCTCGCTCTTGATAAGACGCCATACTCCACCAATCTTGCTCGCCGGCAGTTTGCCTTCCTTTATCAAACGATAAACTGTATCTCTGTGCACCCCAAGATATTTAGATGCCTCGCTTAGCCCCATCACCCCGCCTTCAAAATTGGCTCCCCAGACATGAGTGGGAACATCCCTGCCAGAGGTAAGAAATTGTTTGACAGCATCTTTTGGAAACCTCCATCTACCGCAAGGTTTCATCGCAGGCAGTTGGTTGGTATTTATCAACTTATAAACAGTAACCCTGCTCAAACCCAAATACTTACAGACCTCGTTGAAGGTCATTAAATCCGGTTTAATTACATCCTTAGAAAGGGTTTGGGAGGCAAGAAATCTATCAATCTCCTTTTCGGTAAAACGCCATTGACCGCCGATACGAGTGGCAGTCAATTTACCTGATTGGATGAGGCGATAAACAGTGTCTCTGGAAATACTGAGGAATTTACACACATCTTTTATAGTCATCATAGAGGTATGCTTCTACTGGAGTTATTTCCTGTCGGGATGCCGATTTTATATCAGATATAGCAAAATACTACAAGAAATATATAGAAATGTATAAAACTATGGCAGAATTGGGTGGTGACACCTACCCCTATGGGTAGTACCCTTTTGGGCTGGGGGTAATATCCTTTTGGACTGGGGGCAGTATCCTTTTGGACTGGGGGTAGTATCCTTTTGGACTAAGTCCACTATTCTTTCGGGCTAAGTCCAGTATCCTTTTGGGCTAAGTCCACTATCCTTTCGGGCTAAGTCCAGTATCCTTTTGGACTAAGTCCACTACCCTCTTGGACTAAGTCCACTGCCTTTTTGGGCTAAGTCCACTATCCTTTCGGGCTAAGGGTATTTGAGCCGGGACAAGAGCATAGTGTCGTCGCAAAAAAATCAACTTTTTGTCCTGCTTCATCCTCTACTACCCCTGACCATCACCTCAAACCAGAATGCAGGACTTTCCCACTGGGACTAATCCCCCGATTTCCTAATTTCCCTTTCCTAATTTCCTGATTTCTCGCTTCCCTAGATTTGGTGACACACACCTCGGCTCCCATCCTTTTATTTACGCGGTTTAGCAGGCGCTGTTTTCCTGAAATAACCGCATTGGCTTACCGCACTTCGTATGGGCCATTTTCTAAAAACTCCGCCTTACACATCAGCCAAATCACCCCTTCCAGTGATGCCTACGGCACATCCGCCTCTGGCGTGACCGGTGGGAAGTGTCCCTCTAACCCCGTGGGCGGCGAATTACCGATTTTCAGAAAACTATCCCCTGCACCCCGCCTAAATCAACCATTCCAGCGGGGCGGGACTGTCCCACGACCCAGGACTGTCCCACGACCCAATTTATAAGGAATCCAGGAGTCCAAGAAAGAATTATCTTGGTTTCTTGGTCTCCTTATAAAGAACTCTTAGTGCCTTGGTGTCTTGGTGGCTATTTTCGAAATTCCATACGATAAATTATCTCTGCGGCTCTTTCTGAGGCACCCGGTTGTCCTAATCTTTTCCTTACCTCATTAAGTTCTTTCTTCATCCGCTCAAGTTTGTTATCCTGCAAGAGTGCTAAAACATTCTCGGCTATTATCAATGGCGAGCATTGCCTCTGGATTAGTTCAGGCACAATCTTTCGCTGGGCAATAATATTGACCATCGCATAATAGGGTGTTTTGATAAATGGCGAGAATACCAGTTCGGTTACCAATGGCACTCTATAAATGACTACCATCGGAGTGCCAAGTATTGCTGATTCAACAGTTACTGTGCCTGAGACCGTTATCAAAAGGTCGCTCGCGGTAATGACCTCTACGGTTCTATTATAATATGGTGTGATTGTCGGCGTGCTTTGCTTGAGCATCTTATTGACCAATTGTGGAGTAATATCAGGCGCTGCTCCTAAGATATATTTTATTGGGCGTGGGGTCTTGCTGGATATTATTTTTGTTGCATCCACTATTATGGGAAAATGGCGTTTGAATTCGCTCTCACGACTGCCCGGCAAAAGACCGATGACTAATCCTTCAGGATTTAAGCCCAAGCGATTTCGGATTTTGGATTTCGGATTGCGGATTTCGCCAATCACATCAAGTAATGGATGCCCGACAAATTCTACCGGCACCCCGGCTTTCTGATAGATTTCTTTCTCAAACTCAAAGATAACGAGCATCTTATCCACATAGCGTTTGATGGTTTTGATACGACCTTTTCGCCATGCCCATATCTGAGGGCTGATATAATAAACCACAGGGATATTATATTTCTTTAACTCACGGGCTAAGCGGAGATTGAAATCAGGGAAATCAATTAGGATAGATAGGTCAGGTTTTTCTCTGCGTGAAAAGGCAACTAGTTTTCTGAAAACACGAGAGAAATGCACTATATTTAAAAGGGGGTCAAGCCCTGTCCCTGCCCGATGTGTGAACGGTTCTAAAAGAGATACACCGGCATCCGTCATCTTTGTTCCACCTAAGCCATAGAAACGGATTTCTTTATTTCTATTATGTAATAATGATTTGAGTGCTAATACAAGGTTTGCAGCGTGCAAATCGCCTGATGTCTCGCCTGCGACAATGAGGATGTTTTTCATAGAAACCACAGATTTCACAGATTACACCGATAGAAAATCTGTGTTATCTGTGTAATCTGTGGTTAAGGTCGCGCACCATTTTTCGGGTTGCTTTTTATAATCTCGCCAGATAGCCGGCTCCAGCCAGATGCTCCTACGGCACATAAACAAAATAGGGACCGTTGCTTCCTTCCGGACCTGGCGGGGTTGTACTACTCTGCCTATTGCATAGGTTCCGGCCTTCAACACCACTTGTCTGGAAAGGCTTATAACAAGACAACGTCTCCAAATGGGATTCAGCCCTGCTATAGCGGATTGCAGGTTACCCTGCCCGTCAGGGCAAGATAAAGGGTGCCGCTACCTCCCCACCTAGCGCGACCTGTATTTTGCGTCTTGCTATCCGTCGCTACTCCGTCCCGATATATCGGGATGGAATAGCGTAGGATAGCGTCCTGGGTCGGGTGTCCCTGTGGGACGCTCAACGTATAACTCAGGGGTATATGGTCTCTAATGCCTCTCTTAATTTCTTATACTCTGCTTCATTTTTAATATTATTTAAATCATCATCCTCATCCATATACTTCCATTTAACCCAGCCGTATTGAATAGTCCTATGCAGATAAGAAATGGCTAACTTTGTTTCACCTTTTAGTGAATAGAGACAGGTTATATTATATGCTATTGATGAATTAGAGGTGTATTTGCTTTCTAATGTTTTTAGTATTTCCAGTGCTTTGTCATAATCCCCAGAATGCATATAGTCAACGGCTTGTTCATTGAGTTGGAGGTCTTCGTCTGTCATTTCAGATAGTTTATTTTTCTGCATTTCTATTAGTAATGCCATCTTTTTGCAATTCTCGCAGACTTCGTTGCCTGAAGGTTTGGTTGGAGGTGATGTTGATGCTTGGCAGGAAACTAAACCAAAGCCACAGATTACACAGACAATTAGAAATATTACTGTTATTAAGAATCTTTTCATAACGAGAAAACCCTCCTTTCTTAATTCACCCCAGCACATAACTGACTGCTTTGGGAAAGCCCAAGTAGAAGTTATGTGCTGGGCTAAAACAATAATCGTGCCCCCACGGTTGCTCCTAAAAAGTCAGTCTTATTTTCGGGCCATTTGACCGTCCCTGAACCAAAGTTCTGCCAGGAACTACCCCGCCAATACATCCTTCCACCATAGCCATTAAAAGTAACAGAAAGCATATCACTTATATGATATGAGAGGTCCCCTTTTAATTCTATGGTATAGCCAACTCTATCTGTGAAAAGAGCACCGGGCCAGAGAGTATTGGTTACCCGATTAAAAATAGGTTTATTATATTCTATCTGCCAGTTTGCTACAAGAGCAGGTTTAAGTTCATCGCTCCATGGCTCTTTACGGCTAAAGGAAAGAATATATTCCCCCATGTAACCGACAAATAAGCCATATGATAGTATCTTTTCTCTGGATGTTGCATTTATCTGGCTTCCACCTAGCATAAAATCCGAACGGTCTTGAACCCCTTCGGAGCGTCTCAGACCTGTATACCATACACCCGGTATAGTGAAATAATCATCCTTGAAGGAATAGCCGAGATAAGCATCTATTCGTGACCAGGAATATTCTAATTCGTTAGTTTGATAATTTACCACATTGTTAATCTCCCATTTTTCAGTATCAGCACCTACAGAGAGAGGAAAAGACCCCTTAAATCCTCCCCTGAATTGCTGGAATTCCTGGTAAATATTAAAACGGCCGATGATGTTCACAGTTTCACTCTTGGAAAGTTTTTTGCCATCTGGTTCTGCTTCTTCATAGCGTAAGACCTCAGCGCCGACATTAAAATCAAAGAAGTTTATCACTTTTTCATCAATCTTTATAGGTGCAAAACCGATTTCTTGGGCATAGGGGAATATCGGGATGAATAGTAAGAATAAACTGATGACTACCAGAAGTTTTTTCATCTTTATTGACTTTGTAGGGCGGTAGAAATATAATAATGTGTCTTGCGTCTCAGCCTCCCCGAATGCTTTCGGGGTGGCGGAAACGCACGACGCAAGAAGACAACCAAGATTATTGAGCAAAGTCAAGAATTATGCTGGTTAATTTCTTGGGTAGAATAATTGAAGGGGGCTGGCTGATAGCACTTCTGGGTATCCCTGTGTTTTTTAATCCATATACGACGCGTGTCTTTGAAGCCGACAAGACCTTCCTTCTACGCTCCCTGGCTGCTATTATGCTTGTTGCATGGCTGGTCAGGTCGCTTATTAACCAGGCTCATCTTAAAAACACTATTAAGACTTATAGATTGCCTGTCATCCTTGTTTTCGCTCTTGCTATTATCTACTTTATTTCCTCTATCTTTTCCATCACGCCGTATTTTAGTTTCTGGGGCTATTTCCTTCGTGAAGAAGGTTTTTATACGATGGTTTGCTACCTTTTAATATTCTTTATCATCTTATCAGAACTGCGGGAAAGAGAACAGTTAGACCGCATTATTAATACTATTATTCTTTCCGCAACTGTATTGTCGCTCTACGGAATCTTACAGCATTACAAAATAGACACGGTTTCGTGGGCTGCTGGCGAACGCACCAGAGTTACCACAACATTAGGCAATCCCATCTTTGCAGGCGCTTATTTAATAATGGTCATCCCTCTTATCTTATCACGCGGACTGCAAAGTATTAGCCTGGGTTTGAGGCAAAAATTACCCGCCATTATATCCTATACTCTGATTCTATCTATCAATCTCTATTGTATGCTCTTAACCAAAAGTCGTGGTCCTTTTATCGGCTTGCTTATAAGTGTATTTTTCTACTTTATCTTATTCGTCCGTCTCAAACAGGCAAGATGGCTTTTCAGGTCTATGATTATAATCAGTATCATAGTAATAACCTTTTTCGTTGTATTGAATATCCCACAAGGTCCTCTCTCAGGTATAAGAAAACATTTTGGTAGGTTTGCCGAACTTTATGAGATGGAGAAAGGAGGAGGTAAAGTAAGACTACTCATCTGGGAGGGGGCGGTTTCCATACTTAAGGATTCGCCCGAGCGGATTGCTTTCGGACACGGCTTGGAATCACTCTTTCCTCTCTATCATAAACATATTCCTCCTGCCTTTGGCAGATTTGAGGGAAGTGCTATCCCTGACCATTCTCATAATGAAACATTTGACATACTTATCACCTCTGGTTTCCTCGGCTTACTTGCTTATCTGGTGATTATTTCTCTTCTACTCTATTATGTATTAGCCAGATTGGGCTTTTTCCCTTCACCTTACGCCAGAAGACTATTTTTTATATCAATTTCAGGTGGCTTTCTAATTGGCTTACTGCTTCCACTCTTCCTCAATAAGGTAATGTTTATAGGATTGACGATGCCTTTCGGTTTCCTTGCTGGATTGATAGTCTATCTTCTTTTCACATGGCAGACTGAGCGAGTGAAAGAAACACCAACCCAAGAGACGCTTTTACTTATTGGTTTAATATCTGCCATTATCGGACATTTCGTAGAACTACAATTCGGTATTGGTGTTACCTCCACCCGTCTTCATTTCTGGGTTTATATTGCGCTCGCTCTTTATATCCTGCGTTCTTGTCAAACCGCCCCTACGGGACTCCCTTCGGTCGCCCCTACGGGACTCCCTTCGGTCGCAGACCATA
>JASEHY010000073.1 GCA_030018555.1 Planctomycetota bacterium | reverse complement strand
GGCTTTTTGGACACTCTGTATAATTATAATGAGTAAGTATAGCAAAATAGATTATTCAGTCAAGACCCGTTAGAGATAGGTCACGCCGAATGCTTTCGGGGTGACCGTAATACCATTAGGTTGCTCCTACATAGACAATCATTTTAGTAACAACTACCTACCACTAAACAATATCAATATATCTCTAACGGGTCAAGGAAAATAATAGAAATAATGGAATTTATGGGAAGACAGGAGAAATATTCTTTCAGAATTATTGACAGCGGATGGTTTATTTGATAGGAAATAAAACTCTGAGTAGGCTGGGATAGCTCAATAGCGGAGCTCCGGTTTTGTAAACCGGCGGTTGCGGGTGCAAATCCCGCTCCCAGCTTTTAGAACTTGTTAGCGAGTTCAAGCATAGCGCCGAACGAACGTTATAAGTTTTATCCCGACGAACCTGCCTGCTGCAGGCAGGTGTCGGGATTGAACATCTTGGGCAGGTACCCAAGCGGCCAAAGGGGACAGACTGTAAATCTGTTGGCGATGCCTTCGGGGGTTCGAATCCCTCCCTGCCCATTTACTGACACTTATGAGCGTAGCGAATTAGTGTCAGTTATCCCGCACATAAACGGTAGAGTAACCACATACTTTTTCACTGAAATAATAAGCTGTTTATGTGCGGGATGCAAGAACCAGTAAGTCCCCCGCTCTTTCTCGGAAAGAGCGGGGTCCTAACTGGTCCTAACAAAGCGGGTGTAATTCAGCGGTAGAATGTCAGCCTTCCAAGCTGAACGTCGCCGGTTCGAATCCGGTCGCCCGCTCTTACTGCTACTTACGAATGAAATGAGTTAGTAGCAGTTAGACCCTGAGTCCCGACGAATGTCGGGACGAAGGGTCATTACTTCCAAACGAATTTTTATATAAAAATTTCTTTTCTTCTTGACAGATATAATAAAATTATACTAATATAGAAACTTGTATATAAATGCTGTTGTAGCTCAGTGAGAAGAGCACGTCCTTGGTAAGGACGAGGTCACGGGTGCAAATCCCGTCAACAGCTAAACAATATAATATAAAGGAGGAAAGGTATATGGCAAAAGAGAAATTTAGTAGAACTAAACCACATATAAATGTGGGAACCATCGGGCATATTGACCATGGTAAAACCATTTTGACCAGTGCTATAACTAATGTGCTGGCAAAACACAAATTATCCAGCGCCAAGTCATATGCTGAAATAGCCAAAGGCGGTGAACAAAGAGGCGAAACCAAGATTCTCACGATTATGGTGGCGCATGTGGAATATGAGACTACCAAGCGGCATTATGCCCATATAGATTGCCCTGGTCATGCTGATTATATTAAGAATATGATTACAGGTGCAGCACAAATGGATGGTGCTATTCTGGTAGTTTCAGGTGTTGATGGTCCAATGCCTCAAACCAGAGAACATGTCCTCCTGGCAAGACAGGTGCAGGTGCCGTCAATAGCGGTATTCCTTTCTAAGACTGACCTGGTTACTGACCCTGAACTTCTTGATATTGTGGAAGTGGAAATCAGGGATTTATTGAACAAGTATAATTTCCCAGGCGATAAGATACCGATTATCAGAGGTGCTGCGTTAAAGGCGTTGGAATGTCTGTGTGCAAAAAGAGAATGCCAGTGGTGTAGTTCAATCTGGAAATTGATGGATGCCATTGATGAGCATATTCCTGAGCCGATTCGTGAAGTTGATAAACCTTTCCTGATGCAGGTAGAAGATGTATTCAGTATTAAAGGGAGAGGTACAGTAGGAACTGGCCGTATTGAAAGAGGTAAGATTAAAGTAAATGACCCCGTAGATATCATCGGCTTCTCCAAAGAAGTAAAAAAGAGCGTGGTAACAGGGGTGGAAATGTTTAATAAACTATTAGATGAGGGTATTACGGGCGATAATGTCGGAGTGCTTTTGAGAGGTATTGAGAAAGATGAATTAGAGAGAGGTATGGTAATCTCCACGCCCGGGACAATCACCCCGCATATAAAATTTGAGTGTGAAGCTTATATTCTGTCCAAGGATGAAGGAGGACGTCATACACCTTTCTTTAGCGGATATAGGCCACAATTCTTTTTCAGGACGACGGATGTTACCGGCGCTGTTGCGCTACCACAGGGTATAGAAATGGTTATGCCAGGTGATAACTCTCGTTTAACAGTAGAATTAATTACACCTGTGGCGATGGAAGAAAAACAACGTTTTGCGATACGCGAGGGCGGTAAGACAGTAGGCGCTGGTGTGGTAACCAAAGTCTTACAGTAATTGGCACGAAAATAGTTTCATCCTCTTTTAAGCCAACCCAAATAGGAAGAGGCATTTTTCTGTAGAGGGTACCTCTGCATAAATATTATGAGAGAGTGGATTTTTCTTGAGTGTTCACAATGCGGTAATAGATATTACCGCACCAGTAAACACACCAAGAAACAGGCAAAATTACAATTAAAGAAATTCTGTCGTATCTGCCACAAGCATATTTTACATAAGGAAAAGAAGAAATAAAAGGTCTGTAGCTCTAATTGGTAGAGCGCCGGTCTCCAAAACCGGATGTTGGGGGTTCGAATCCCTCCAGACCTGCTTGTTTTCGCCTTGAGAGAAAGTAGTACCACTTCCGTATGAATCTGATAGTTTATAAACAGAGAGAAGGATTAATAATTCGTTTTGTAACATGGGTGCTGTGCAGTTTTTTTGCCCTCTTTGGTTGTGTTTCTCTATTTTTCTACATTCCCCATCAGAGTATCACTGATTTTCCCCCTAAACCGACTTTATGGGGAATTTTAATATATACCGTCCCATTTTTTGATTTCAATATTACCACAGGATTTATTTTTTCTGTAGTTCTATTTTTAAGCATAGTGATACTCATTAATCGCTTTATTATAAATGCAACAAAGCCGGCTGATTTTCTCATTGAAACCGAGTTTGAATTAAAGAGGGTATCGTGGCCTCCGCGAAACGAATACTGGGGTGCTTCTGTTGCGGTTATTATTTCTGTGATAATTATCGGTCTTTTTATATTTGTAATTGATATTATTTTGTCTCAAATCATGCGATTTATTTATATTAGGTGAGAAATTAACAGGAAGGGAATAACCGTGTCTAAAAATTGGTATGTCGTTATAACTCCAACGAATAAAGAAGAAACTACAAAGAGTTCTCTTGAACAAAGGATTCAGTCCAGCGGTATGGATGTTCTTATTTCAAAGGTACTCGTTCCTAAGGAACGAACAACTGAAATGAGAGGGAAACAGAAGAAAATAGTAGAGAGAAAAAAATACCCCGGTTATATTTTTGTGGAGATGGAAATGAATGAAGAAACATGGTTGTTTGTGAAAGAAACACCCGGCGTGGCAAAATTCCTGGGAGATAGAAATCCAACGTCGGTAAAACCACCGGAAATAGAACAGATTCTTTTAGGAGATGTCTCTACTACTGCTACAACAGCACCAGATATTAAAATCAAATTCAAAAAAGGTGATAATGTTAGAATAAAAGAAGGACCTTTTGAAAGTTTTGAGGGAATGATTAGTGAGGTAATCTCTTCAAAAGGAATGGTGAAAGTAAATATTATCGTATTTAACCGACCTACCGCTGTAGAACTTGGCTACTGGCAAATTGAAGCAATATAATATCTCTTTCTCTGAAGGAAGAAGGAAAAGACGTGGTGAAAAGAAATAGTTTATGGAGATAAAATCATTAAACTTCCTGAAAGAACTGGTGGACTCACCCAGTCCTTCGGGCTACGAACAGCCCGCACAAGGAATATGGTGTAAATATGTTCGTCCTTTTGTTGATGAAATAAAGAAGGATGTCCATGGAAATGCCATTGCAGTGATAAATCCTCACGCCAAATTTCGCCTGATGCTTTGTGGGCACTGTGATGAAATCGGCTTGATGGTTAATTATATAGACGATAAAGGTTATATTTATGTTCGCCCGATTGGAGGCATTGATACTGCTATTTTACCGGGACAACGTTTTTACATCCATACTAGAAAGGGGCCTGTTTTAGGGGTGATTGGCAAAAAGGCGATTCACCTGATGGAGGAAGAAGAGCGAAAATCTGCTGGTACTCCAAAAATTCATACTCTCTGGCTTGATATCGGTGCCAGAACTAAAGACGAGGTGGAAAAGATTATTTCTATAGGCGACCCGATAACTTTTGCAGCAGGTCTGGACTATCTCAAAAACGGATTAGTTGTTGCACGCGGATTTGATGACAAGATGGGCAGTTTCGTAGTGGCTGAGACTATGAGGTTAATCTCAAGAAAAAAACCGCAGATAGCGGTTTTTGGGGTCTCTACGGTTCAAGAAGAAATCGGCGCACGCGGTGTTAGAACAAGTGCTTTCGGAATCAGTCCTGATGTCGGTATTGCTATTGATGTTACACACGCGACCGATTATCCGGATGCTAATGCTAAAAAAACCGGTGAAATTACATTAGGCAAAGGTCCGGCTATTTCCCGTGGTGCCAATATTAATCCGATTGTCTTTGATAAATTAGTCAGTACTGCCCGGGCTAATAGAATTTCTTATCAGATTAAAGCAGAACCGATTGCAACTCCAACCGATGCCAATGCAATTCAATTGAACAAAGCAGGTGTCGCTACGGGGTTGGTTAGTGTTCCCAACCGTTATATGCATACACCTGTGGAAATTATTGCGTTATCAGACTTGGAAAATACCGCCAAATTACTGGCGTCTTTCACATATAAATTAGCGCCAAAGATGAGTTTTATACCATAAGAAAATACAATAATTTCTTTACCCCGTTAGAAATGTTTGCTATTATAAGTTGCTCTGAAGAATCTTTTCCTTTAGTCGCGACTTGGCAAGGAGATTTTATTAGATGGCAAAGGAAGTAAAAGCAGTAGTGAAATTACAGGTTTCTGGCGGACAGGCAACCCCTGCTCCACCAGTAGGACCAGCACTCGGGCAACACGGTGTTAATATCGGAGAGTTTGTCTCAAGATTTAATGCCCAGACAAAAAATGCGCAAGGGATAACTACGCCCGTTATTATCACGATTTACAAAGACCGCTCCTTTGATTTTATTCTTAAAACTCCGCCTGCCTCGGTTTTATTGAAGAAGGCAGCCGGACTTGCCCAGGGGTCAGGTCAACCCAATAAGGTCAAAGTAGGTAAAGTTACCAGCCAACAGGTTCGCGATATCGCCAAAACCAAACTAAAAGACCTTAATACCGCTGATTTAGAAAAAGCAACTAAAATAATAGAAGGCACTGCAAGAAATATGGGGATTGAGGTAGTAGGATAATATGAAAAAAAGAACTAAACGATATCAACAGATTATCAAGCAATTAAAAGAGATTGAAAAACAGTCCACAGAGAAAGACGGTGCTAAAATAGAAGACAGGAAGAAATGTTATTACTACTCCATTCCTGAATCTTTGGGTGTTCTTAAGGCACTGCCTCAACCTAAATTTGATGCTACTGTAGAGATTGCCATAAAACTTGGAATAGATCCAAAGAAAAGTGAGCATCAGGTGAGAAGTTCTGTAAGTTTTCCTAAGGGCATCGGTAAAACTAAACGAGTTATTGTTTTCGCAGCCGGTAAGGAGGCAGATGAAGCCCGTGCGGCAGGAGCAACCGAAGTAGGACTTGAAGACCTGATAAAAAAAATAGAAGGCGGATGGACTGACTTTGATGTGGCGATTACTCCGCCATCTCTGATGAAACAAGTAAGTAAGTTAGGCAGGATTCTTGGTCCGATTGGAAAGATGCCATCGCCTAAAACAGGCACGGTAACTGATGAAATTTCTGTCGCAGTGAAAGAATTTAAGGCGGGCAAAACAGAATATAGAAATGATGCAGATGGAAATCTTCATCTACCGGTAGGTAAAATCTCATTCTCTGTCAACGACCTTGAAGCAAATATTAATATGGCGATAGAACATATTAAATCTCATCGTCCCAGCGGTATCAAAGGTGATTTTATTCGTAGCATTACAGTCTCATCAACAATGGGACCGGGACTATCAATAAAGTTGAAGTAATAAGGAGTTTCACTTATGTCTCAAAAACTTAAAGATAAAGTAGTTAAAGAGTTATCTAAAAAATATGATTTAATAGACCATTGTTTTCTCGTTGACTACCGTGGGATGAAAACCGACGAAATGACTAAATTTAGAGGGTATTTAAGGGAAAACAAAATTAAGGTTAATGTAGTGAAAAGTTCTCTTCTAAAAATGGTTAAATCAACAAAAGGTATCAGTTTCAATCGGCTATCTGATTTTATGAATGTTCCTTTAGCATTAGTATATTCTGAAGAAATAGACAGTATTAACACCGCAAAAAAACTAATGAGTTGGACAGCCAAGAATAAGTTGCCACGAATCAAGGGCGGATATGCTGAGGGAAATGTTATTAATACGGATGAAATAAAAAAATTAGCCCAAACGCCTTCAAGAGAAGTATTATTATTTCTGTTGGCAGCCACTCTCAAGGCACCGGCTTTTAGATTAGCCCGAGGTCTTTCAGACATAATCTCTCGTCTACCAAGGGTGCTAAATCAATACGCCTCTACATCCCGCACATAATAGCCATTTCATTCGTTATTCCTTTGTGACCTTTGTGGTGATTTTCTGGTGCCATTTTTCGGGGGGGGACAGGACTTGACTCTCTCAACGCATTGAAGAAACCCAATCACCGCATTGACGAAACCAAATCATCGCATTGACGAAATCCAATATTCGCATTGAAGAAACCCAATCTCCGCATTGACCTGACCCTCTCATCGCATTGACCTGACCTTCTCGTCGCAGTATCCAGACCATTTCAACTCATTGGAGCGAAAGTGAAGGGTCGGGGAATTCCCCCTTTGCTGTCGTGGGGGGGCGGGGCTGGGGTAGTAGCCCGGATTATTCACAAAAAAAGTAGCGGATTGC
>JASEHY010000072.1 GCA_030018555.1 Planctomycetota bacterium | reverse complement strand
GGGGGCGGTTGCTTTATATGACGACAGAGGTGTTTCTCTAATGGTTTGAACAGGAAAGACGTCTTTTGTATTATCGGTGGAATTCTTATCATCGGACTTATCATAAGAGGGTTTATTAAATATGGCTACCTTGCCAAAGACGCCATCATAACCGGGAATAATATTTAGTTTCTTCTCTCGCATCAGTTGTATTCCTTCTGCGATTCTGGGTGGTGCAATTACTTTGATTTCCTCTATAGGCATATCCAGAAGGATGTGGAATTCATTCTTTCCGCGAGCAATCAGTTTCTTATATTCGTCGGCAACCTTCTGTGTCGCAACCCCAACACTCAATGCTTCGGCTATTATTTCCTCTAAAGGAATAAGATACTTATTGGGAATTGCCCCAGGTGGAAGCAATCCTTCTGCTCTATCAGATAGGTCTTCAACCCTGTGGCAAACTCCGATGGTCAACTTCTTTTTACAGACCGTGCAGATATTATTGTGTTTTTTTGACTCTGACGGCGAGAAAATAATATTACACGCCCTGTGGCCGTCATAATGATATTTGCCTTCTGCAGGGAAGAATTCTATGGTATAAAGCAGTTTTGTAACGTCTTTGGTCTTGAGGGTATTAATTATCTCTGTATAAGACAGGTCGCAATCAAAGACATTTGCCTCTCTGCCTATTTTCCTGGGTGAGTGAGCATCCGAGTTTGAGATAAGAGTAATTTTATCCAGGGCTGATAAACGCCAATTCATCGGCGGGTCAGATGATAAGCCGGTTTCAATACAATAGATATTCTTGGTCTCTTCCTCAAAACATTCTTCCAGCGAGTCAAATCCTGAAGCCGAGCCGAATACGGAAAACCACGGCGTCCAGGCATGGGCAGGGACAATAAAGCATTTCGGCGAAATGTCAAGAAGTAATTTTACCATCTCTTTCGCCGGCAAGCCGAGAATTGGTCTGCCATCTGAGGATATATTTCCAATCCGTGATAGTTTGGTATTAATCTTTGTAACTGTCTCAATATCAGGCGCAAAGATTATAATATGGACACGATAACTGCGACCTTTTATGCTGAACATATGCGAGGTTTCGGTGGTGAGAATAAACCTCGTGATTGAATTGCCTTTTTTGAGGCGATAAAGTCCATCCTCAGCCGGTTTCAGACGCAGACGCAACTCGGCAAAATAATTCGGATGGGTAAAATCGCCTGTGGAAATGACATTGATGCCTTTAATCTCAGCCCAACGAGCCAGGTTCTCTACATCCATATCCCGGCTCGTGGCACGGCTATATTTAGAATGGACATGAAAGTCCGCTATAAATTTCATAAGGAAAAGATATATTTTATAT
Source organism: Planctomycetota bacterium (assembly GCA_030018555.1). GTDB lineage: Bacteria > Planctomycetota > MHYJ01 > JACQXL01 > JACQXL01 > Yes70-35. The sequence continues at coordinate 5,592 of JASEHY010000072.1, read as the reverse complement.
TTAATATAACATAAAAACTTTATTTATCAAGAATAATTTTTATAATTATTATATGAGAAAGTTGTTATTCTCTTTTCTCTTGATAATAATATTTTCCACTCTGGGCATTATCTGGGGGATGTATATATATGTTGAAAGAGAAGGTCTTCCAATATCAAAAGGTGTTCGCATTGTTAAGGACTTCATTAAGACCAAATGGCAGACCGTAATATCCAAGACAGAAGCGCCGAGGGAAACGATTAGTCCTCCTCGGGACACAACCATTCAAAGTCCAGAGGTTAAGACATCTCAAGAGACGCCTATAACACCTACCAAAATAGAGTTACGTAAGCCATCGCGACAGGTTGTTAAACCGCAGGCGCAGAGTTTGGTTGATGAAGGCGATGAACTCTATGCGGAGGGAATAAAACATCTCCAGAATACATTCAAGAAGGATAATACCTTTGATACCGAAAATGACCTGGCGATAGAAAAGTTCAGACAGGCATTGCAGAAGTATCTGGAGGCAGAAAAGATAGATACCGAAAGTTTATGGCTCCGAAACCGCATCAGGGATACCAACCAAAATCTTATCACCTGCCGGAGACAGGCAAGACGAAAATAGTCCTATTTATGTTCATCGCGAATCTCGCCCACTATCTGTTCTAAGATATTCTCTAATGTGATTACACCTACCGTTCTGTTCTCATCGTCTCTCACAATAGCCATATGGAGACGTTGTTTCTGAAACTCTTTAAGGAGTTCACTGATACGCATCTTATCAGAAACAAGAAAGGGTTTTCTTAATAGGTCTATCAGGGCAATGATATTTTTATAATAAATCACATTAAAATAATCCTTGCTGTGAAGAACACCTATAACATTATTTATATCTTTCTCATAGACCGGAATACGGGTAAAATGCCTTTCCGTAATATAATCCATTACCTTTTCTGGTGGCATATTTATTTCAATCGCGGCGACTTTATCCGTTGGTATCATTACCTCATTGACGAGCCGGTCGGTAAATTCAAAGACATTTAGCAGCAAGAAGGTTTCTGTTTCCTGAAGGTGCCCGCTTTCGGTGGACATTCCTACGATATGTTTGAGTTCTTCTTTCGTGATTATCGGCTTGCGACGTTGTATTTTTATATTAAATGGTCTTAGAATGGTTCTGGTTACCAGAGAAACTAAGAGATTTATAGGATAGAACAAATAATAAAGTATCTTCATTGGTCGGGCAAGGGCGAAGGAGACCCCTTCCCAGTATTGACTCGCTATAACCTTGGGCATAACTTCACAGAATTGAATCAGGAAGAAAGTCATAACAACCATCGCGATAAAGATGCCTTTTTCGCCAAAGAAGTTCAGAGCCAGAGCGGTTGCCAGAATAGAAGCACTGGTATTTACTATGTTATTGCCGATAAGGATTGTTCCCAATAGTTTCTCTGGTTCAGATAGGGTTTTCTGGATTAACATTGCTGTCTTGTTCTGTTGTTTAACCAGCATAGCCAATTTGGTCTTGCGGAACGAGAACATCGCAATCTCGGTCGCTGAAAAACAGGCACTTAGAATAAGAAGACAGATAATAATGACCGATACAGAAAACGGCGGTAATATGTGAAATAGTTCCATAGAAATTCTCTCCTTTGCTAATAATTTTCCCTCATCTATCCTCTCTCCAGTTGGAAGAAAGAACTGATGGACGATTCGCTGGACGGTATGGTTAAAGCCAGTTAGACCCCGCCCAGGCGGGGTCGTTACTGGCTCTTATCCTATAAGGGTTAAAGCCATATAATTTTGTATATAAAAACTTGATTTTATCAATGAAATATGAGAATATTTGAATTAAGTGAGAGGAGGTGATAAATAATGAAAATTCTGTCGTTGCTGTTTATGGTGGTAGCTGGTATTTCTTTGCTAATCGCAATAGTTCTGGGATTGATGAATACAGTTTTGCCGGTCGGTGATGTACCGGCGCATTCTCTTTTAGAGTTCTCACTCGTGTGTTTGCTATTCTCTGTTGCGATTTCGCTATTTAAGAGATAGTGATTTCCCGATATTTATCGGGATAACTGCCAGTAATTCGCTACGCTCAAACTGGCAGTAATAGCAGGGGTGGGATTTGAACCCACGACCAAGAGCTTATGAATCTCTTGCTCTACCGGGCTGAGCTACCCTGCCATGAATTAACCACAAAGATACAAAGGTCACCCCGAAAGCATTCGGGGTGTTCTTTGTGGTGAAGATTATACTTTCAACACTGATATGTGTCAAGTTTTCCTGAATGATTAAATCTGCGAAATCTCCCGCTATCTTCCTTGACCGTGATGGCACCATTATTAAAGAAAAAGGCGACCTTACGGTTATCTCCCGATTAAAGTTGTATCATCATATTCCTGCCGCACTCAAGAACCTTCAGAAAATTGGCTACAAATTGATTATTATCACGAACCAATCATTAATTGCTCGTGGATTAATCTCCGAAAAGAAACTCAATTATATTCATCTCTATCTTAAAAAACTCCTTGCTAAAAAAGGTGTTAGAATAAATGGCATCTATTATTGCCCTCATCACCCTACCAAAGGGGTTATCAAACGCTATTCTAAGGTATGCAATTGCAGGAAACCAGAACCGGGGATGGTACAGAAAGCCGTTAGAGATTTTAATATTGACCCTAAAAGGTCTTTCTTTATTGGTGACTCTTTACGAGACCTTGAGTGTGCCAGAAAAACAGGTGTTAGATTCATTCTTGTTCTTACTGGGGTCGGTAAAAAGACCCTTAAAGAATTATCTCAAAAACATTCCTTCATCGCAGGAAATTTGCTAAAAGCATCTAAATTAGTAAGAGAATTGAACTGATAGCAAAAGGGAGAAGTTGTGTTAAAAGTCGTGTTACCAAAAGGCAGAATGTTTGAGGCAGTGAAGCGACTTCTTGAAGAGTGTGGTTGGGAGATAAAACTTCGTGAGCGTTCGGATAGACCCTCCTGCAATCAGCCGGGCGTGGAACTTAAGATACTTAAGCCACAGAATATCGCAACCTTAATACAACTCGGTTCACATGATATCGGCTTCACCGGCTATGACTGGATTGTGGAAAGTCGTGCCGATGTTAAAGAACTATTAGATTTAGGACTTGACCCTGTCAGGATTGTTGCTGCCGCACCAAAGAAGGTAATCCCTCTTATAAAAAGGAAACAGAAAAAACCATTCATCGTGGCTTCTGAATATCAAAATATATCCTACTCCTATCTGAATAGCAATCAGATACCTTTTGTCTTTGTTAGAACTTTTGGAGCGACAGAGGCCTATCCTCCAGAAGATGCTGATATTATTGTGGATAATACCGCAAGCGGAACAACTCTTGCCGAAAACAGATTGGTTGTTATAGATGTAATTATGATGTCATCAACCCGCCTTATAGCCAATGTTGATAGTTTATCTGATAAAAAGAAAGGACCTTTTATCAGAAATTTAGCACTGGTTATGGAAAGTGTATTAAAGGCACACCAGAAGGTTTTAATAGAGATGAATGTGGCAAGTGAGAATCTAAAGAAGATTATAAAAGGACTGCCGACGATGAAATCACCAACTGTCTCTCAACTTTATGGCGGAGCCGGCTATGCGGTCAAGACCGTAGCGAATAAACAGGAAATCCAGCATCTATTACCTCTCTTAAAGAAGAGAGGTGCAACAGATATTCTGGTCTCAGAGATAAGCAAAGTAATCCCTTGACACATTAATAATTGACATATGAATATTTCTAACGGGGTGAAACCCAGAGAAATAATCCAGAAAATGGTCGCTTATAATCATCCTGGCGATGATAGAGAATCTTTCTTACGGCTTGACTTTAATGAGAATACCATCGGTCCTCCCCGCTCCATCATCTCTGCTATTCAAAGAGGACTGAGCAAAGAACCTCTATCTGTCTATCCAGATTATAACCGATTACTGACATTATTAAGCAAACATACCGGTCTACCCTCAGATTATATTCTTCCCGTTAATGGAACGGATGAAGCGGTGAAGTGTATTATGGATGCCTATCTTGATAAGGGCGATGAATTACTAATACCAACACCGACTTTTGTGATGTATAAACTATATGGCACTATCAGAGAGGCAAAGATTAGAGAGATACCGTTCCTTCCAACCCTCTCCCCTTGTGGGAGAGGGCAGGGTGAGGGGAGGATTGGCAGAAGCCCAACAAATTTCCCGCTGAAAGAATTCCTGAATGCTATCAACTCACGGACGAGGGTTATCGCCATTGCCAATCCTAATAATCCTACCGGCACACTCCTTGGCAAAAATGACTTGCTGAAGATAATTGAAAGGGCTCGGAATGCTATTGTCCTTATTGATGAAGCATATTATCACTTTAGTGGCTTAACGATAAAGCCCTTTGTAAAGAAGTATTCCAATCTCATAGTTACGCGGACATTTTCCAAGGCGTGTGGTCTGGCCGGTTTGAGATTGGGTTATATACTTTCTCATCCGGAGAATATTGAGACCCTGAGGAAGGTTCGTCCGCCTTACAGCGTAAACAGGGTCTCTTGCATCGCGGCTGAGGCACTACTAAAAAGTCCTGCCTCCGATAGATATGTGAAACAATATGCCGGGGAGATAACTCGTAGCCGAATACTATTTCAGGGATTTCTAAAGAGGTGGAAGATTCCTGCCTTCAAGAGTTCTGCCAATTTTGTGATGGCAAGATTCGGGTTCTTCAGTGCCGGTATTGTCAGGGCATTAAAAGAAGAGGGTATTTTAGTGAAGCAAATAATGCCTGAATGGTTACGGATTGGCGTTGGAACAGTAGTCCAGACAAGGCGGTTGATTCACGCCCTTGGGGAAATCCTCAAACGGAGAACTATTATCTTTGACTTTGACGGTGTCCTGATGGATGTGAGTCGTTCTTATCATTATGCCATCAGAGATACCGTCGCCCATTTTTCCAATAGAGTTATCCCTCTGAAACTTATTGATGAGATGAAGGCAAAAGGTGGGTATAATGATGACTGGCTCTTGACTTATGACATCTTAAGACGATTTGGCAAGACGCCTGATTTTAAGGCAGTAAAAAGGTATTTCCAGTCCCGTTATTGTGGAGAGCGTTTTGATGGTTATATTTGTTCCGAGCCCTGGCTTTTCTCAAGGGCTCTCTTAAAGAGAATATCTCGTTATTATACCTTAGCCATCGTAACCGCACGACCGAATAAAGAGACCGACTATGCACTCAAGAAATGGAAAGTAAGACAGTTTTTCCATACAATAATAGCCCGTGATAATATACCAGAAAGATATCAGAAGCCACATCCGGCGGGTATTATCAGGGCATTAGAATATACTCGGGCGGTTGATGGTATTTATTTAGGCGATAATCCTGATGATATGGTGGCTGGTAAAAGGGCAGGGCTCACCGCTATTGGGATTTTGCCACCACATAACCGTTCAGTCCGGCTCAGCCTGGCTCTTCTCTCTAACGGCGCCTCCATAATCTTACCCGATATTAACCGCATTGAGCAGGTACTGTAACCCGGATTATTCACCCTAGGTTCGGTGACACACACCTGCCCGTGTAAGCCTTGAATTGCTTGATATTCAAGGTGGAG
>JASEHY010000071.1 GCA_030018555.1 Planctomycetota bacterium | reverse complement strand
TAATATGCTAACCCTTCACCTTTCATGGGTTGATGCTGAGACACGGCCTCTGACAATTCTGACCAGCCATCATCATAGGATACAATCTCTTTTTCTGCTAACTGATAGAAATAAGCCGCGTTGGCGAGGATGGCTTGACCGGATAACGGCTCCCGTGGATATTCCTTCTTCTCCCATCGGGTAATCTTCTCTTCTAATTGCTCACTCAATTCCTTCATCCTGCTTGTGGCAGAAACATACTGCACCAGTTCTACAGTGAAGAAGATTACGAGTAGAAGGAGAGAAAGGAACCCAATTATTATTAATATTCTTTTCATAGCCACGGATTATCCGCCGTTGTATTTGGTGGACACAGATTACATAGATATCAATTCTCTGTAATCTATAATCTGTAAAAAGTCAACTAACTTTTACTCAAATTCGTGGACAAATTGTATTAAGATGATAAGTAGATAAGTTGATAAGATGATAAGTTGAAAGGGGCTTCCCCTTATCAACTCATAGCTGAAGATATGAATTTACATAAACTCAACGCCCTGAATATCCGCAACCTTATTGTCAACAAGAAGATAACCACCAGAGAAGTGGTGGAGGACATATTTCGGCATATAGAAATCACCGAACCACAGGTCAAGGCATACTTGACGCTTACCAGAGAAGATGCTCTAAAACAGGCAGAGACAATAGATGCTAAAATCCAACGGGGTGAGAAACTGGGGCTTTTAGCCGGTATCCCCATAGCCATTAAAGATAATATCTGCACAGAAGGTGTTAGAACAACCTGTGCCTCTCGTATCTTAGAGAACTTTATTCCGCCATATTCTGCTTTCGTAATAGGACGGATAAAGGAAGAAGATGGTATCATTATTGGCAAGACCAATTTAGACGAATTTGCGATGGGTTCGTCGTGTGAGAACTCTGCGTTTGGTGTAACACATAATCCGCACGATTTATCACGGGTTCCCGGTGGCTCATCAGGTGGTTCTGCGGCTGCTCTTGCCAGCGATATGGCAACACTTGCAATTGGCTCTGATACCGGTGGCTCGGTTCGTCAGCCCGCCTCGTTCTGCGGTATCGTAGGTCTTAAACCTACCTACGGGTTGGTCTCACGATACGGCCTTATTGCCTTTGCCTCATCTTTAGACCAGATTGGACCGATGGCAAAGACAGTTTCTGATACTGCTCTTCTGTTACAGGTGATTGCCGGCTATGATGAACAGGATTCAACCTCGGTTAAGACAGATATTCCTGATTATCTTGCCGGGATTGAGCGAGAGATAACGGGCTTGAGGATTGGTGTTCCAAAGGAATATCTGACAGAAGGAGTAGAGTTAGAGGTCAGGGAATTTGTGAGCCAGAGTATCAAAGTGTTAGAAAAAATAGGAGCGAAGGTTGTAGAAATATCGCTTCCACATTCCGAATACGGCATCGCCACCTATTATCTGGTGGCGACATCAGAGGCATCTTCAAATTTAGCACGGTATGATGGTGTTCATTATGGATACCGAGCCACAGATTACACAGATTTGATAAATATGTATAGCAAAAGCCGGAGTGATGGCTTTGGCACTGAGGTGAAAAGAAGGGTCTTACTTGGAACTTTCGCTCTTTCAAGCGGATATTATGACGCTTACTATTTACGGGCATTGAAGGTCAGACGGCTCATCCGCCAGGACTTTGATAACGCATTCAAGGATGTGGATGTTCTCATCGGACCGACATCGCCTATCCTCCCATTCAAAATAGGAGAAAGGATTGATGACCCATTAAAGATGTATCTGTGTGATATTTTTACGGTAAATGTGAACCTGTCTGGACTACCCGGCATTTCTGTCCCGTGTGGCTTGAGCAAGGAGCGTCTTCCTATAGGTTTGCAAATAGTGGGGAGGATGTTTGACGAAAGAACCATACTCACTGTGGCAAGGGCGTTGGAGAGGGATAGAGCGTGAAACGTGGAGCGTATAGAGTAGAGTCCTCCCGAATGCTTTCGGGAGGATAAACTCCAAGTTAGCAAGATGAAAAAGAAGGTAATCGTAGTAACAGGGGCTGCCGGATTCATCGGTTCTCATCTTTGTGAATCTCTCTATAACGATGGCTTTGAGATTGTCGGTATTGATAATCTTATCACCGGCAGATTGGAGAATTTAGCAAGTTTATTAGGCTCGCCCGGATTCAAGTTTATACAGATAGATGTGTCAGAGCCCGTCCGGAGCGTGGAGCGTGGAGCGTGGAGCGTGGAGCGTGAGGCAGAGGTAGTCGCTGTTGTGCATTTAGCGTCGCCGGCAAGTCCAAAGGATTATTTAGCACATCCAATAGAAACCCTGCGCACGGGCTCATTCGGAACTTATTATGCCTTAGAGTTAGCACGGTCATCTTCGGCACGATTTCTTCTCGCCTCTACCTCTGAGGTCTATGGCGACCCGCTTAAACATCCGCAGGATGAATCATACTGGGGCAATGTCAATCCGATAGGACCCCGTAGTGTCTATGATGAATCAAAACGTTTTGCAGAAGCCCTCACAATGGCTTATCATAGGAAATACCGCGTAGATACCAAGATTGCTCGCATATTTAATACCTATGGTCCGAGGATGCGTCTTGAGGATGGCAGGGCATTACCTAATTTCTTTTCCCAGTCGCTCAAGAACGAGCCGATTAGCATTTATGGAGACGGCAAACAGACCCGCTCTTTCTGCTATATTGATGATATGGTTCAGGGACTCTTAAAATTGCTCTGGTCAGGGGAGAACGAACCGATAAATCTTGGTAATCCTGAGGAGGTTTCTATATTACAATTAGCGTCAGAAATAAAAGAGTTATCTCTGAGTTCAAGCGAGTTCAAGTTTCTTCCCCCGGCTGAAGATGACCCGAGCAAGAGAAGACCAGATATAAGCAGGGCAGAAAAAGTTCTGGGCTGGAAGCCCACCGTAACCAGAACCGTTGGACTGGCAAGAACAATGGAGTATTTTAAGAGTATAATCAGATAACGCAACCACAGATTTCACTCTACGAACCCTGCCGCCTTTGGCGAGCCTCGCCCTTCGGGGCGGGACGCCCGTATGGGCGGAACGAGTAAATAATCTGTGGTTAGTTTTTCTTGACCTTCTCCTGAATTTAAGATATGCTCTCTCTTACTTATGAATAATAAAGTTGTTATTGTTGCTCTGGTGGTTATAATTGTAGTTGGAGTGCTTGGTCTATTCGGCTCTTACCATCTTTATAAATATTATCAGGACAAGTTATCCGGTAAAATCCCAAATCCGACCCGCCCGAACGACCGAAGTCATTCGGTCGGGCGGGAATCCGAAATCCCAAATCCGAAATCCGAAATCCAAACAGTGGGTTCCCCTACCTCAGTAGAAGGACCAGTGGATATGGAGTTCCAGATGACCGGCGGTATAGTTTTGCCACAATTGAAGTCTGCTATAATTCTTAATACTTTAACTAATGTTGAGCAGATATATCAGGAAGGTAATTTCTTGGACTCACAAAAATCTGGCAGATGGACTGTTGTTAATATTACTGATAAAGAAGTTTTTCTGCAGCAATATTATAATGACGGCTCAGTGGCAAGAGAACACATATTAAAACTGACCCCGAAGAGCGGCGAGAAAAAACCCTCTGATACAAAAGTATGGAAGCCCGGTGAAAAGAAAGCCCTGCCGAAGATAGGCGAGAGTGTTAATCTCCGCTCACCTGAGGAGATTGAAAAGGTAATCAGTGGAACTTCGGTTGACGAGATACTCGGCATTCTCAAGGACCTTCCTGATAGTTTTATTGAAGCCGCTTTAAGTATTATGCCGGCGGAGTATCTTCGTAATAAAATAACAGAAAGCCCGCTCGGTCTGATGGTCACTGATGAGACTTTTAAGAATATTAAACCGGCGGAGATTGTCAATAATCTGCGTAAGGTCGCACTGGACTATAACCCTAAAGGCGAAAAACTCATCGTCTTCGCTACCAGAGTTAATCCTGATAATAATAGTCCTATCTCCCCTACTGATGTATTCCCCCCTGAAACCAAAAGGATATTTGCCTGCTTTAGAAACCAGGGACCTCTGGCTAAACTTGACAGGGTTATCATAAAGTGGGTGGACACCACCACCCCGCAGTTAGTGTATTGGTCCGCATATCTGCTTAACCCTGATGCGGAATATAATTATATCTTTCTGAAACCAGAAGGCCGATGGGGAAGTGGTAAATATTTCGCTCTTCTATACAAACAAATACAGGATATAGAACCTTCCGCATACGGTGAGTTTGAGATAAGATGAAAATGCAACCACAGATTTCACTCTACGAACCCTGACCCTCCCCGATGGACATCGGGGCGGGTCCTTCCCACGACCCTGCCGCCTCTGGCGAGCCTCGCCCTTCGGGGCGGGAAGGGTCTCTGGACGAGAACCCTGAAGGGCTGTCCGAAGGAGAAGAATTCGTACCATTTGACAGGATAATTATCACCTGTTCAGTTACCCGCATACCAGAGTTATTACTCAAGCAACTCAAAGATGGCGGTCTTATTGTCGTGCCTATCGGTGAGACCTATGACGAATCATATCTTACCGTTGTCCGTAAGGATAAAGACCAACTCCATCATCAACCCGTTATTCCCTGTCGTTTTGTTCCGATGACAGGCAAAATCCAGGAATCAAAGTAAGAAGTTTCAGGTTACAAGTTGAACTTGAAACCTGTAACTTATAACTTGAGACTGTTGACAAAGTGCCTAAAATGTCATTGCGAGCGATAGCGAAGCAATCTCATCAGCCAGTTTTGAGATTGCCACGAGCCCCTTCGGGGCTCTCGCAATGACAAAAGAGAGGTTTGTCAACAGTCTCAACTTGTAACTTAATGGTGTGGTATGAGATAACTATAATATGCTTGTAGAGAAAGGATACTGAAGGCGGTAGAATAAACCCTGCCACCGATGGTTGCCCACGGTCCTTCCGGGTCCCAGGAGCCATCATATAGCCCACCCCGACGCTGATATCTTAATAATACCTCTTTGTGCCTCTGATTCCACTCCTGCCAATAGTCAGCGCCCAGATGCCTGAAAGCAAGGGTCTGGTAATACCAATGCCACTCATTAACAATATTCTCCTCCAGATAGAGCATGTCTGGATAATACTCATAATACTGATAAAAAGGTTCCCATTGAGGTGGGAATTGCCTGAGCCAATCAGCGGCTTTATAGAAAATGGTTCTATCTTCACTGCCCATTAAAAGATGGGCAAAGATGCCAGTCGCAGCGGAGTCCATCCCACCAAAACAGATTGGGATAGGGTGGATATGAATAATCCTTCCGGACTTCTTATCCGTGAGCCGTTCTAAATATATTCTGGTCCTTTCTATCTCCTTCGGGTGGACAATCAAATCGGTCTGGCGGGCAATTGAGAGGGCGAGAATATAAAATATACCCGGTCCGATATCGGTATATTCTAAGTAGAAAGACCACGGATAACCTTTCTCAGGCCTGTTTCTGGAATGCTCAAGTGCTTTCTGGGCTTTATCTTTAATATAATCATCACCGGTCATTGCATAGGTCTCAACCAGCACCAGAGTGGAGATATTATGATTATATCTACGGGGCAGTGGACCATGGTCAAGTCCGTGCTCAAGACATCGTTCATTGTGGATATGACCGGATGGGATATTGATACAGCCCGTCTTATCCTGTGCTGAGATAATATAATCCAGCCCCTTTTTTACCACATCCTGATAAGGTCCATAGAGATGGGTTGAGCCGCTGGTGAGGAAACATAAGAGCGACAAGCCGGTAACACTTACATCAACCAATTCATCCTCATTAGTAAATTGAGGAACTGGTGACTTTTCGTGCCAGGGATTGTGTTTGACACAGTTCCAGGAACCATCTATTTCCTGCTCTCTTGCTAAATATTCCAAACCAAGTTTAACCGCTGTTTCAGTCCGCTCATCACCGCCGTATTTAGTAAGACACTCGGTTTTAAGCGGTTCAAAGCGGGCGGCTAATATTTCAGTCCCGCCTAGGCGGGATGAATCCGGTCTCCTGAAACGGATTCTGTTTATATCGGGCTTAGTTAAAGAATCCCGCGAGGGCGTTTGGTCTTCTCGTCTTTTCTCAGTCCCGTACGGGACACCTAAATTTGTTAATGCCCAGATTCGGGAAGCAATCTCATCTTCCTCTTCCTCCTCTCTCTCCCCTCTGAGAATGTTGATACAGTCCTCTTTCTCGTCGGCAGGAAGGTTTCTGATATAATCTGATTTACCGATAACCCGATAGACCATTGCTCTAATGGAAGGGAAGGGAGAAGATAAAATGCTATCCAGGAGAATGTTTCTGACGGTCTCACCTTCATCATCTGCGATGTCAGCCGCAGATACAAGAATATTCTCTATCTCAAATCTGAGAGTCATAGAGGTTTCTTTATTATAAGATTGTAAGAGGTAATTAATAACCACTGGTCTGTTAGATTCGCTACGCTCACTACAAGTGAGATGTTTTTGCAATGCAGATAGGCAGAGTTTTCGGACTTTATAAGAACCATCACCCAGTGCGGTAGATAAAAGCGATATCACAATAGCCCCATCATTCTCAAACATTGCCAGATATTTTATCGTTTCTATCCTGATTTTCTCTTCAGGGTCATAGAGGAAGTTTCTGAGCAAGACAATCCAACTATTTCTGTCGTCTTCAAATAGAGCCGAATTCCTTCTAATAATCTCCAGGGTATAAGACCTGATGCGGGGATTGGGTGAGATAACGGTTGCCGTCTTAAACCACTCAATAATATCGTCATTTAACTTTATCCTCTGGGCGGCTCTATTGAGTGCGTCCTGCATAGGTTTGTCAGAAGAGGCTTGTCCTGAGCCGCAGCGAAGGGAAAGCAGGGAAAAGAGCATCTTAACGCCCTGTAAGGTCGGTGTGATTGACTGATATTCTATCAGTTCTTCTAATGCCTTGAGTGATTTTGCCCCGTCAGAAGAGTATATATCGTTGGTAATATTGAGGCTGTTGACAAAGTCAACAGACTCACCCTGAACGCAGTGAAGGGTCTCATAATCGTGCTCAGAGAGATCCTTCGCT
>JASEHY010000070.1 GCA_030018555.1 Planctomycetota bacterium | reverse complement strand
ATTGAGATGAGAAGATAGTTTATAGACGAGCGTTTTAGGGACATCTTTCAGCAGTGCAAAACCACCTGCCATATCACCATAAAGAGTAGCATAGCCGGTAGAAAGTTCGCTTTTATTACCGGTGGTTAAGACCAAGGCGCCTGATTTATTAGAGAAAGCCATCAGAATAGTGCCCCTGATACGGGATTGCAAATTCTCCTCTGTTAATGTTATTTTACCACATCCCCCTCTCTTTGACAGCCCTAAAGATTTCAGGAAACTCTGATAAATATCTTTAATCGGGATAGTAACAAGTTTTATACCGAGGTTCTTTGCTAATTTAATTACGTATTGTTGCGAGAGACGGGAAGAGAATTCTGATGGAAGATAAAACCCGATAACATTTTTACTGCCGAGGGCATCAACCGCAATAAGTGCGGTAAGTGCCGAGTCAATACCGCCAGAAAGACCAATAATTACGCTCTTAAACCCGTTCTTTCTGCAGTAATCGCTCAGCCCTAATTTCAGCGCTTTATAAATTTCTATATATTCTGCTTCTGAGGGTGGTTGTAAAGTAGTATGGTTTGGAATTTCTACGATTAGTAAATCCTCGGCGAACGATTTTGCCCGTGCAATTAATTCACCCCTTGGATTAAATACCATTGAACGACCGTCAAAGACCAATTCATCCTGCCCGCCAACCAGATTGACATAGACAATATATACTTTATTATTACTTGCTTGTTCACTTATGATATTATAACGTTCCTGAATCTTCCCTGAGTGAGATGGAGAACTGCTAATATTGATAATAAGTTTAGCCCTGCCCTGCCCACCCCCACCCACCCCGCTTACCTGCTGTTTAGTCGGTCCGTTCTCCACCCAGATATCCTCACAGATATTAACACCTATGATTGTTTTATTTACTCTGAATGTGCTGGGAGTATGTCCTGGTGTGAAATACCGTTTCTCGTCAAATACGCCATAATTAGGAAGATGCATCTTGTGATAAATGCCAAGGGTTCTTTGATGGGAGAGAATCGCGGCAGAATTATATTTTCTGCCCCGCTGGTCTGTAGCGATAAAGCCGACCACAGCAGTAATATTTTTAGTAACCGGCAGGATTTTATCCAGTGCGGATAAATTCTGTTGGACAAAATCAGGGAGATTTATGAGGTCTTCCGGAGGGTAGCCGGTGATAGCAAGTTCAGGGAAGGCAATAAGGTCTGCCTCTTCTCTCTCTGCCCTTTTGATATAGGAAATGATTTTAGAGGTATTATCGCTGATGTCTCCGACCGTAGGATTTATCTGTGCTAAAGCAAGTTTAAGCATTTAATAATTGCGAATTTTGAACTGAGAATTGCGAATTGGGGTGATTCTGTCCTCCTCTTTCCGGAAAATTCGCAATCCGAAATTCGCAATTAGAAATTGGTTTAGCGGGGGTGGGATTTGAACCCACGACCTCAAGGTTATGAGCCTTGCGAGCTACCAGGCTGCTCCACCCCGCGATATTTACTCTGCCATTTGGGGGCGACATTTTCTTGACAGAACCTTAAAACATTAACATTAGTATTTATAAATATTCTATATAAAGTCAATTAAATAGTAGAAAAATCCCAGAATATAGAGTTCCGTAAAGTTTTCCTATAATGCGTGTAGCAATATATTATAACAATAAAGATATCCGTCTGGATGAAATGCCCAAGCCTCAGCCCGCTCCCGGTGAATTAGTGATGCGTGTAGAGGCAAGCGGTATCTGCGGCAGCGATGTTCTGGAATGGTACCGGCTAAAAAAGGCACCATTAGTCCTGGGACACGAGGTTGCCGGCGTAGTAGAAGAAGTCGGTCACGGTGTCATCGCCTATAAAAAAGGTGACCGTATTGCTGCGGCTCATCATGTCCCTTGTAACACCTGTCATTATTGTCTGAATGGTCATCATACCGTCTGCGATACTCTTAGACAGACCAATTTTTATCCGGGTGGCTTTGCAGAATATGTCCGTTTGCCTGCGATAAATGTTGGCCGTGGCGTTTTTAGATTGCCTGATGAGGTTTCATTTGAGGAAGCGACTTTTATTGAACCATTATCCTGTGTCTTACGCGGCCAAAGATTAGCGGGATTAAAACCGGGACAGAACGTTATTGTTATCGGCGCTGGCATATCCGGACTTTTACATATTAAATCTGCCGTTGCCTCAGGCGCAGGTAAGATTTTTGCCACTGATATTAACCCATACAGGTTAAATATAGCCAAACGGGTCGGTGCGGATGTTGTTATTAATGCCGGAGAGGATATCCCATCCCACTTAAAGGAGAGAAATCAGGGCAGGTTAGCCGATATGGTAATCCTCTGCACCGGCGCAATAAGTGCACTAAAACAGGCACTCTCTTCAGTAGAAAGAGGCGGCACCGTGTTATTATTCGCTTCACCTGATGAAGAAGAGGTTAGCATCCCGATAAGAAAACTATTCTTCCGCAATGAAATAACCCTGACATCCTCGTATGCAGGGAATCAATCTGACCACCTTGTGGCATTAGAGTTAATTCGTTCTCGTAGAGTAACGGTCAAAGATATAATTACTCATCGGTTTCCTCTGGCAGAGACCGTAAAAGGATTTCAACTAACGGCTCAGCCGGATAATTCAATTAAAGTAATTATTGAACCACAGAAATAAATAATAAAAACTAATAGTTTCAAGTTATATGTTTCAGGTTACAGGTTCTAACTTGAAATTTGTAACATTTATGGGAGGTGTTTATGGATTGGGGATTGAAGAACAGGATTTCTCAAATAATAAAACCAGCAACTGGTCGGACCGTAATGCTGGCAGTTGACCACGGCTATTTCCTTGGACCTACTACCAGACTGGAAAATGCCCGTCAGACAATTGCTCCATTACTGCCTTATGCGGATACACTGATGTTAACCCGTGGGATTTTACGAACCTCGGTTGAAGCAACTACTAATGTGCCAATTGTGTTGCGAGTCTCCGGCGGAACAAGTATTTTAGGGAAACTGTCTAACGAGATAATTACAACCTCAATCAGAGATGCAATCAGACTTAATGCATCTGGGGTAGCACTTTCTATCTTTATCGGCTCTGAACACGAGAAAGAGACTTTATCTAACCTGTGTTCTCTGGTTAATGAGGCAGAGGAATATGGCATCCCCGTTTTAGCAGTAACTGCGGTTGGCAAGGAGATGGTACGAGATGCGCGGTATCTGGGGCTGTGCTGTCGGATAGCGGCTGAATTAGGGGCACATATTGTAAAAACTTATTATTGTGATGGCTTTGAGGAAGTTGTGGGCGGTTGCCCGGTGCCGATTGTAGTTGCCGGCGGTAAAAAGATAGAAGAAAAAGAGGCACTACAACTTACTTATGATTCTATCAAACATGGTGCGGTTGGTGTGGATATGGGGCGAAATATCTGGCAGTCTGATTATCCTGTGGCAATGATTCAGGCAGTGCGCGAGATTGTGCATAATAACGCATCGCCAGAAAAGGCATACGAACTATTCAAGAAAACTGCAACTACAGATAAACGTAGATAGAGAAGTGTTTAGTGAATAAAATCTTACGGCTTATATTTTCCCACTACAACCGTTGCGTTATGTCCACCAAAGCCAAAGGAATTGGAAAGGGCAATATTAACATCCACCTTTCTTGCAGTATTTGGCACATAGTCAAGGTCGCATTCGGGGTCAGGGGTTTCGTAATTTATGGTGGGATGGACGATACTGTCTCTGATACTCAATACAGTGGCTACTAATTCAATTGCACCAGAGCCACCTAAGAGATGTCCTACCATTGATTTGGTAGAATTGATGGCGAGTTTTCTGCTATGCTCACCGAAGAGTTTCTTGATGGCTTTGGTCTCGGTCAGGTCATTATAGGGCGTGGATGTGCCGTGTGCGTTAATATAGAAGACATCTTCAGGTTTTAATCCTGCGTCATCCAGAGCGAGTTTCATTGTCAATGAGGCACCCTCTCCTTCAGGGTCAGGAGCGGTGATATGATAGCCGTCGTCGTTCATTCCGAAGCCAAGCATTTCAGCATATATTTTAGCAGAACGTGCCAGAGCATGTTCCAGAGTTTCCATTATAAAAATACCGCTTCCTTCGCCCATTACAAATCCGTCGCGGTTTTTATCAAAAGGTCTTGATGCCTTTTCAGGTGTGTCATTGCGTGTGGAAAGTGCCTTGAGCGATGCAAACCCTGCCATACCTAAAGGAGTTATTGCCGCTTCAGAACCGCCTGTGATGATAATATCTGCGATACCTTGCTGAAGCAACTTAAAGGCAATCCCGATGGCGTGGTTAGAGGAGGCGCAGGCACTGGCACAGGAGAAATTTGGTCCTTTTAAGCCATAATGAATCGCAATCTGCCCTGGCGCAGAATTTACCATCACCTTAGGAATAGTAAAAGGGGATACTCTTGAAGGACCCTTCTGGAGTAATCTGGTATGTTGCTCTCCAAATTCCACGAATCCACCGATACCAGAGCCGACAATAACACCGATTCTATGTGGGTTGCAGTTGGCAAAATCTATATTAGCGTCTTTAACAGATTGGATAGCAGAGGCAAGAGCAAACTGCGCAAAACGGTCAAGTCGTTTTGCCTGAGGCGCAGGGAAGTAGTCCTCGGGCTTGAAGTTCTTTACTTCGCAGGCAAAGTTAACATCAAAACCTGTAGTATCAAATGCCTGTATTTTAGCCGCACCGCTTTTGCCTGCCAGTAATGATTGCCATGTCTCTTCAGAGGTCAGACCCACAGAGCAAATAGCCCCTAATCCTGTAATAACAACTCTTTTCTGCATAGGTGTCTTGCCGCCCCTTTCTCGCCTCGTCTCCGACCCAGCCTCGCTCTCGCTCCCGCCTTTGGCGCCGCCTTTGGCGAGCCTCGCCCTGCGGGGCGGGAGGCTCGCCCTTCGGGGCGGCGGCGAGGCGGGCGGGCGACGCCCTTGTGGGCGGGATGTAACGACAGAAATCAGAAAGGGCGCCTAATCTCGTTCCCCGATGAATATCGGGGGACGGAAACGGCACCCTTTCTCTCAGTTACACTTTTGTTGCCAGAGCATTTTCAATATATTTTACCGCATCAGTAACGGTCTGTATCTTTTCTGCATCCTCATCGGGAATAGACAATCCAAATGTCTCTTCCATTTCCATAATCAATTCTACCGTGTCAAGCGAGTCGGCTCCCAAGTCATTAACAAATGAGGTGCTTGCAGTAATTTTTTCTTTCGCTACACCAAGTTGTTTGCATACAATTTCCACCAGTCTATCTTGTATTTCCTGGTTTGTTGGCATTTCCTCACCTCCTTTTAGATACTGTTAGCCCGTACGGGCGTTACAGTATCTTATCCCGACATCTTTTGTCGGGAGTATTCCTTTACTCCTTATAGAATGTCTTTTCTGTCATCTGTTTTAGAAAACTAAAATAAATATAATATTATTTTTATAAGTCAATAAATTAGGATATTTTTACCCGGCACATAAAACTAAATGCTGGGTTCTATTACCACAAGAACAATATCTGTATCAACCGGTTGTCCTTCTGATACTTTTATTTCTTTAACGATACCGCTTACTGGAGAGGGTAAATCTATTTCCATCTTCATTGCTTCCAGCACAAGGAGGGATTGGTTTTCCTTGACAGTATTGCCGACTGCTACATTTATTTTTATAATCTTACCGCCTATGGGAGATTTTACTTCTGCCATATCTCATCCTTTCTTTGAATATTAGTTCTATTTCTTGTAGCGTCATTTGTTAATAAGGTCAAGATATATCTCAATAATTTTTTCTACCATATAATTAGAATCAAAGTTAGGTATTATTAATGTGCGTCCTTGTTCACCCATCTGTTTTGCTTCATACTCATTTTTCAGGAGGTGATTTATTGCTGTAGTTAATTTATCAAGAGAATCTTTAGATTGTTTTTCTGAGAGGGGGGGAGGAATAAGATAACCGGTTTTACCGTTTATGACTAATTCTCTGGCGCCGTCAATATCAAATGAAACGACGGGCTTTGCCAGAGAAAAAGATTGAGGGATAGCCCGCGCCAGTCCTTCTCTTAACGAAGGATGAACCAAAATGTCTATTGCCTGAATCATCAAAGGGATTTGTTCTGGAGGCACAAGACCCGTGAACATAAACCATTTATCAAGACCGCGTCCCTGAACCTCCCTTCTGATTTTGTCCATCAAAGAGCCGTCTCCCACAAAAAGAAACTTTACCTCGGGCGACTCTCGGATGATACGAGTAGCAATCTGTAATATATAATGATGTCCTTTAAGTGGCGCTATTCTGGCGATAGTACCGACCACCTTATGATGTTCCAGACCGAGTCTCTTTTTGGCTTCTTCTGGAGTTACCGTCGGTGTAAATTTATCCAATTCAAGGGCGCTATAAATCGTTTTATATTTCTCCGGATTGCCGATTTTCACTCGCAACGATTGTTCGGTCATAGCATCACAGACACTTATAAATTTGGTCGTAACAAACGAGGCGAACCTTTCTATGGCAATATAGAGTGAATTAACCATTTTGTTCTGATAAGGATGAAAGGAAACGCCATGAAGGGTGTGGACAATAATTTTAACACCAGCCAGATACGCTGCAAAGCGGCCCAGAATACCCGCTTTGGCACTATGTGTGTGAACAATATCTGGCTTAAGACGCATCATCAGGAAATATAGTTTCACAAAGGCGATAAAATCCAGAATCAGATTGATATTCCGACGCATCTGGGGAATAATAATCAACTTAACATCATTTTGCTCTATCCGTTTAACCAACTCACCTTCAGGACCCAAGGCAGGACCGGAGACAAGAATGGTTTGATATCCCTGCCGCCGATGCAGACCTTCCACCGTAAGAATTGTGTTTTCCTGTGCGCCACCTAATATCAGACGGGTAATAATATGAACTACTTTTACAGGTTCGCCCGCAGGGCTCATCCCTCGACCCTGCCGCCTCTGGCGCCGCCTTTGGCGAGCCTCGCCCTGCGGGGCGGGAGCCTCGCCCTTCGGGGCGGGAAGGGTCTTGGTAGCCACCATCCCGTTGGTAGCCACCATCCCGTGAGGGAGAGG
>JASEHY010000006.1 GCA_030018555.1 Planctomycetota bacterium | reverse complement strand
CGCACACCCCTTTGGGCTACCTCGCACACCCCTTTGGGTTACCTCGCACACCCCTCTGGGTTACCTCGCACACCCCTCTGGGTTATTTATTATACCCATCCGACACGGTTGACAAAAACTATTTCCGACAATAAGAGAGGGACAGGCAGGCGGATACGGGTTCATTATATTGCTCCGGGTTCTCTCGTCAATAATTTCCTGATAATTTCCATGTTCTTATCCGTGCTTCCTTGATACTGGCTGATAGTATGGCGGTTACGCTCTCCCATTGTCTTCAATAGAGCGGGGTCTTTTAGGAGGCGTGAACATACAGAATAAAGTTCGTTTTTGTCCTGCACTGAGATTGCCCCGCCTTCTTTTATAAGTTGAGTAGCAATATCCTGAAAATTGTTCATATCTTTTCCGAAGAGAATTGGTTTAGAGAGCGAAGCCGGCTCTAAAGGACTCTGCCCACCACGAGCCCTCCCCCCCATACTACCTCCAACAAAAACAATATCAGCCAACGAGTACACCTTGGCTAATTCGCCGATGGTATCAAGCAGGATAACCGATTGCGGATTGTGGATTGCGACCAGCGGGAGTCCCGTATGGGCGGATTGCGGAGAACTTCGCCGATGCACTTCAAATCCCTTTGCCTTAATAAGTTTTTCTACTTCATCAAACCTGAAAGGATGACGCGGGGCGATGACCAATCTGAGGTCGCTAAACTCCTTTTTAAGCATACTATAGACATCTATTATTATCTCCTCTTCAGGAGGGTGGGTGCTGCCAGCCACAATTACCATGGCGGATTGCGAATTGTGCCCGCCAGAGGCGGGTCTAACGGACTGTAACGACCCCGCTAAAGCGGGGTCTAACAGTTCGTAAGAAAGGTCATATTTCATATTACCGGTAATTATGATTTTATTAACATCCACTCCCAGTGACAGAAACCGCTCAAAATAATCCTTGTTCTGCACACAGAGGTAGGAGAGTTGATTGTATATTCTTGAGATGATTGGTTTTATCAGACGGTATCTTCTGGTTGAATGCTTGGAGATTCTGCCATTTAATAAAACGAGAGGTATTTTTTTATGGTAGCCACCATCCTGTTTACACTGAGCATAGCGAATGTGTGAAGGAGAAGCGGCGATAGATATCAAATTAGGCCAGAGCTCCTGTTCTATCAGGATGATAAGGTTGGGTTTGATGCGATTCAGGACTTTGTGTATGATGATGCTCAAGTCCAGAGGGAAGAAGAAACTCATCAGATGTGGATATTTATCCTTGACCAATTTCTGGGCTGAGGGGGTTGTAGTGGAGATGACGAGTTCGTAAGAGGACTCCAGAGTGGAGAAGGGAATCTGGCGCCGGGGCGCCCCGCCCGAAGGCGAGGCTCGCCCTAATGGCGGCATGGCGCCCTTACCCGTTCCGCCCGTACGGGCGTCCCGCCCCGAAGGGCGAGGCTCGCCAAAGGCGGCAGGGTTCGTAGAGTGGCTCTCATCTATCAGTTTTTGTATCAGCACTTGAGATGCATTTATCTCACCCACCGATGAACAATGTAGCCACAAACAGGGCTTGTTCCCTGAGCGGCGGCTAATGAACCCCAATCGCTCTAATAATCCCTTACGGTGATAGCCCGATTGTAGAAACCTAAAAAGATAATAGGGGAGGCATATCAGAATATAGAGAACATAGATAATGTCTGTGATAATAATCATTGCCTTATATTATAACATAGAAAGTAAAAGTTGTATAATTTTATTTAGTTTGTATTATAAGCGAGGAAAGTTCAAAGTGTTTAAGTGGTTCAATAGTTCAAGGTGTTTTATTCCTCCTTGCAGTGAGCCCTTCCCCCGATAAAATCGGGGTCAGGATAAACTCCGCGAACCTGTTGAACTCGTTGAACCATTTGAACTTTATCTATGATGTGGAAGAATCGTATTGAGATATTTATCAGTGGGATTGGTGGACAGGGCGTGGTCTATTCAGGCAATCTCATTGCCCGAGCGGGCTTATTGCAATATAACTTTGCGTCCTGTATCGCACATTATGGTCCCGAGAGTCGGGGAAGCATTACTTCTTCAGAGGTGGTTATATCATCCCAAATCCAAAACTCCAAACTCCAAATTCCAAATTCCAACCGCCATCATATTGATTACCCTATCGTAGAATTACCAGACATCTTTATTGCGATGCATCAAAAACCCTATGACTACTATATCACAAATAAAAACCTCCCGCTTGACAATCTCAAATATCTTATCTATGATAGCACTATAGTTACTCCTCGCCAACCAGCCCCGCACATAACGTTATGTGCGGGGCGACAGGTTGTTCCTGTCCCTGCGACGAAACTGGCAAAGGAGAAACTGAATAATATAGTTGTGGCAAACCTTATCCTGACAGCGGTATTAGTAAAGGAGACAGGAATCCTCAAAGAAGAGAGTTTAGAATTATCCCTTAAAGAGTTTGCCTCTGCCAGAGATTACCAGACAAATCTGCAGGCATTACAGATTGGTTACAGATTATAGAGATGAGATTGTTGAAAAACCTATTTACGCACGGTCGCCAGTTGTCATGCTGAACTTGTTTCAGCATCTCATTAGACCCTGAAACGAGTTCAGGGTGACATTTGGAGGACTTTTTCAACAATCTCATCTGTGGTTACATTTTGCAAACATGAATTACGCCGAGATTGTTTTCCCTATTCCGGTAGACAAGAGTTTTTTATATCGTATTCCTGCAGGCTGGGAGAAAGAGTTAAAGAGCGGAGCCAGAGTAAAAGTGTCTTTCGGTAATCGCTCTCGTATTGGCTATTGTGTCAGCTTTCAGGAAAAGACTTCATTACCCAGAATAAAAGAGATAGAGGAAATCATTGACAAAGAACCACTTCTCTCGGAGAACCTGCTCAAACTCTGCCGATGGATGGCAGATTACTACTTCTGCTCCTTAGGACAGGCAATTGAATGCGTCTTGCCGTGCGGTGTGAGAAGGGTCCCGACAATACCATTCCTTCTTGCAGTGAGCCCTTCGTCCCTTGGTAGCCACCATCCCGTGAGGGACAGGATAAACTCAGCGAATCTGTGGCTTCATCTTCCGAAAAGATTGCCCATCAGTTTACCCATGCGCGGCATTTTGCCAATATTCTTCATCATCTTCTGCATCTCCTGGAACTGCTTTAGCAGTTGATTTACATCACCCACAGCAGTACCACTACCACGGGCAATTCGGTTCCTACGTCTGTGGTCTATTATCTCAGGGTTCTCTCTTTCATCCTGCGTCATTGATTGCACGATTGCCTCTACTTTCTTAAGATGCTTGTCGTCAATATCCAGATTCTTAAGAGAACCGCTTACGCCTGGTATCATTGACAGGAGTTCCTTAAGATTCCCCATTTTCTTTATTTGCTGGAGTTGGTCAAGAAAATCTTGCAGGTCTAATTTATTCTTGCGTAGTTTTTCTTCTAATTTCTCTGCTTTTTCTTTATCTATAGTTTGCTGTGCCTTTTCTACGAGAGAAACAATATCGCCCATTCCGAGTATTCTTCCTGCCATCCGTTCAGGGTAGAATTCTTCTAAGTTATCAATCTTCTCGCCGATGCCAACAAATCTAATGGGCTTGCCTGTAACCGCCTTGATAGAAAGCGCTGCGCCGCCTCTGGTATCACCGTCTAATTTAGTTAAAATAATTCCATTAAGTGGGAGGTAAGAATCAAAAACTTTAGCAGAGTTAACTGCGTCCTGACCGGTCATAGCGTCTGCGACGAGGAAGATATAATCAGGGTTAATACGTTTGGCAATCTGTTTTAATTCCTCCATCATTTCCTGGTCAATATGTAGCCGGCCGGCTGTATCCATAATCACACAATCAAGGTTATGTTCACGGGCGTATTTTATGGAATTCTCGCAGATACGTACAGCGCCCCGATAGACATCGGGGTTTTCGCTATAGACCGGTATGTTAAGTTGTCTGCCGAGTGTCTGCAACTGCTCAATAGCCGCGGGTCTGCGGATGTCTGCTGCGACCAGAAGTGGCTGATGACCTGTTTTAGAGATAAAGCGAGCCAGTTTTGCACAAGTAGTAGTCTTACCGCTACCCTGTAGCCCTGCGAGGATGAATCTTGTTGGTGGAACACTTGCAAACTTTAAGCCCTGTTCCACAGGACCCATCAACTTGACCAACTCATCATTTACTGTCTTGATTATTTGTTGGGCAGGAGAGATGCTTTCAATTATCTCCTTACCGACTGCCTTTTTGGTTACCGCATCTATAAAATCCTTGACAATCTTGTAATTAACATCTGCTTCCAGAAGTGCGAGGCGGACTTCTCTTAGACCGTCCTGGATATTTTTCTCGGTAAGTCGGGCAGTGCCAGAGAGTTTCTTGAATACCGCCTGTAATTTTTCGGTGATGCTTTCAAACATACTCTTCGCACTGAACAACTAAAGAACTAAAGGACTGATAAACTGTTTTTCCGTTCTTTAGTTCTTCAGTTTATTCGTCTGCTGTGGTCGGCATTTTATCAAACACTCTCTTTATATTAGCGCCTAACTTCTGCAATTTCTTTTCTATTTGTTCATATCCGCGGTCAATGTGATAGACTCGTTGGATTTCGGTAGAGCCATCTGCGACCAGTCCTGCGAGGACCAGTGCTGCGGATGCCCTGAGGTCTGATGCCATCACTGGTGCGCCCCAGAGTTTTGACCTGCCTTCAATCACCGCAGTTGCGCCTTCTTTGCGAATCCGAGCACCCATACGATTTAACTCCGCCACATGCATAAATCTATCCGGATAAATCCGTTCTGTTATAATGCTGATACCATCAGCCAGCGCCAGAAGCACCATCATCTGCGCCTGCATATCTGTCGGGAAACCGGGATAAGGTAAAGTGGTAATGTCAATCGGTCTCTTGTGTTTTGCCTGTCTGACACGGCATTCGGTATTAGATATTTTCTCTATCTCTGTGCCCATTTGTCTGAGATTATCAATTATCGCAGAGAGATGGTCAAGGCGACAGTTTTTGATAGTAACATTTTTACCAGCGAGTGCGCCGGCTACGATAAATGTCCCCGCCTCAATACGGTCAGGGATAACAGTATACGTCGCACCTGTAAGTTTTTTTACGCCCTCAATTTCAAGACGATGTGTACCGATGCCTTTAATCTTCGCGCCCATCTTGGTCAAGAACAATGCTAAATCCTGAACCTCAGGTTCACAGGCAGCATTTTCAATAACGGTTCTGCCTTTAGCAAGGCAGGACGCCATCAGAATATTAGCAGTGCCGGTCACGGTTGAGCCGAAGGTGCCACCCAGATACATATCAGTGCCAACAAGTTGTTTAACGTTAGCAACAAGATAGCCGTGTTTGTAACTAATATCAGCGCCTAAAAGTTTCAAACCCTTTTCGTGCAGGTCAATAGGTCTTACGCCGATAACGCATCCGCCAGGCAGAGAAACTTTGGCATATTTTCGTTTAGCAAGAAGCGGACCAAGAATGCAGATTGAGGCACGCATTGTCTTTACTAATTCATACCGAGCCACAGAGTTGCGCTCATCAGAGACCTCGCTCCAGATATCGCCATTCTCTTTGCGCTCTATCTTCAATCCTAATTCTTTCAATATCTGAAGAAGAGTATCAACATCCCGAAGAGCAGGAATACCTTTCAGGATACATTTTCCGGCAGATAGAATGGTGGCGGCAAGAATAGGCAGAGATGCGTTCTTGGAACCGCTTATTGAAACCGTGCCTGAAAGCGGATTGCCACTTCTGATGACAAATTTATCCATACTACAGCATAGAGCGTAGAGTTTAGAGTTTTCCTCTACACTATACGCTCGGAGTTTACACTGAGCGCAGCGAATGTGCTCTACGCTCCTTATTTCTCCAGTTCTGCCGAGAGTGTTTCTCTGACCACTTCTTCCACGGTTGTCAAGCCCTCGTAAATCGCCCTCAATCCGCTCTCTCGCAAAGAGCGCATCCCTTCCTCGCGTGCCGCATTACGAAGCGCTTCAGTTGAGCCGTGAACCATTATCATTTGCTTAACCTTATCGCTCATTAACATCATCTCAAAGATTGCCAGTCTGCCCCGATAGCCCGTGTTGTTACACCGGGCACATTTTTTGCCATAATAAAACTTCTTGCCTTTTATCTGGTCTCTGTCTAAGTTAAGTTCTATGAGCATTTCATCAGTGGGAGTTATTTCTTCCTTACAATGAGGACATATCTTTCTGACCAATCTCTGGGCAACGATACCTTCAATAGTTGCGGTGATAAGAAATGGCTCTACGCCTAAATCCAGGAGCCGGCTGATAGAAGAAGGCGCATCATTAGTATGTAAGGTTGTCAGAACCAAATGGCCTGTGAGCGATGATTCTATCGCCATCTGTGCGGTCTCCACATCACGAATCTCACCAACCAGAATAACATCAGGGTCCTGACGAAGAATAGACCTCAAACACGCAGAATAAGTCACCCCGATATCATCCTGCACCTGACATTGAACAATACCAGGCAGGTCATACTCCACAGGGTCTTCTGTCGTGATTATCTTCCACTGGATATCATTAAGATAGTTGAGAGCCGAATAGAGTGTGGTCGTCTTCCCGGAGCCGGTAGGACCTGTTACAATGACAACACCATGAGGCAGTGAGATTAAATTCTTTATCAGTTTTTTATCATCATCAGCAAGCCCGATATTATCAATATCAAGAGAGATAGTTTCCTTATTAAGAATACGCAACACGACACTCTCGCCGAACATCGTGGGCAGGGTAGAAACCCTGATGTCAATAGGTTTACCACCCACGGTTAAAGAGATGCGTCCATCCTGAGGGAGCCGGGTCTCTGCGATATTAAGGTTAGACATAATTTTGATTCTTGAGATGAGCGCAAGTGCGAGACTTAGAGGCGGCGGAACCATCTCATAAAGAACACCATCAACCCGATAACGAATCTTTAATTCCTTCTCAAATGGCTCTAAATGAATATCCGATGCCTGGTCACGAATGGCATGCAGAAGAATAAGATTAAGCAATTTCTTTACCGGTGCCTGCTCGGCCTGCGCCTGAATATTATCAATGTTATATGACTTGTCTTTCTCTTGAGTTCCAGTTACAAACACAGATTCTTTGCCCCTATCTGCGACTGCCTCATCTTCAGCCATCTTTTTCATCAGATTATCCATAGATGCAGCACCCTCTGGCGGATAATATCTCTCTATGGCTTTGTTAATCATATTTTCATCACTGAGAGCGCCCTTAATAGTGCACCCCAGCGAGAAACGCAAATCATCAAGAACATTAATATTAAGGGGATTAGACATCGCTATAACAAGAGTATTCTTTTCAAACTTGACCGGAATGAGTTTATATGAACGTGCCATAGAGGACGGAATTTTATTGATTACTTCTTGAGGAATCTGAAGTTCTTCCAAGTTTAGAACTTCCATACCTGCTTGAGCGCCGAGAGCGAGGAGAATCTCTTCTTCTGTAGCGTAGCCGAGTTGAACCAGAATCCTGCCAATCGCTCCGCCTTTCTGACGCTGGATTCTTAATGCTTCTTGAATCTGACTCTCGCTAACAACCTCCATCTCTTTAAGTATCTGTCCCAATAATCTACGCGGACTCATATTTAATATAATATCTCAAATAATAAAAACAGTCAAGAAAATTAAACACGCCCTATTAAAACGCCCCGACGGGCGCCCGTTGCTAGGGCGGGCGTCCGTAGGGACGAATAAATCCGCCCCTACGCCCATACGGGCGACCGTAGGGTCGGGCGACTGTGAGTAGCCACCGAATAGGACCCTTATCCCTCTGACGGGATCCTGTGAAGGACAGGGTAAACTTATCCCACGAATTTAATTCGCTGTTTGTTTTATTCGTGTCATTCGTCCCGCTTTAGCGGGACACTTTCTTATACTGCAAGAACTTTTCTGCCCTGTTGAACAATCCCTCGTCTAACACAATTAGTAGCGGTATCTGTAGGAACACCACCCACATATGGTAGTTTTTACAGGGTGGTTGCTCAAGGAGGACGAGATTTTGCATAAATATTTATTATTTTGTTGACAAATGCCGTATTGTCTGTATAATTATGCAAAATTATAGAATATTTATTCGTCCCGTTAGAAGTCCGTTCTGCTAAAGGCAGGGGCATGGCGCCAAAGGCGCCATTACTTCTCCCATACGGGATCCCGCCCGTTCCGCCCGTACAGCTTGCCCGTATGGGGGCGTCAGGGTCTGAAGGGTCAGGGATAACGGGGTTCAGTAAGGGAAAATCATTATGAAAGACAAGTTATCAAGACAGGAAAAGATAGCCCGGATAATCAAGGAGCATAAAATAAGCAATCAAGCAGTTTTGCTGAAATATCTGCTCAAAGAAGGGATTAAAATTACGCAGGCAACCCTTTCACGAGACCTCAAAGAGATGGGCATTATCCTTACTCTGGACGGGCACTATTATCATTTACCATCTGTTATAACGGCGCCGGTAACATCTGCCCAACTGCATCGTCACTTCGGCAGTTATGTAACTGATATTAAATATTCAGGCAATCTCATTGTGGTCAAGACCCTGCCTGGCGAGGCATCAGGAGCCGCCCGTCTGGTTGACGGTCTAACCTTGAACGAGGTGCTCGGTACCATCGCCGGTGACGACACCTTTTTAATCGTGTCTAAAAATAAACAATCGGTTCCCAAAATAATGTCTTTTCTGACCCTTACAGGATAAGAGCCAGTAACGCCCAGCCCATAAACCTTATGTGCTGGGCTAACTGGCTCTAAAGGAGAAATAAAATTATGAGTAAAGATACTATTGTTCTTGCCTATTCCGGAGGGCTGGATACTTCCATTGCTATCAGATGGCTACAAGAAAAATATGATGCCGATGTAATTACGGTGCTGATAGATATAGGACAGGGCGGTGAGATGGAGAAGAATCGGGCTAAGGCAGAAGAAATCGGGGCGGTAAAATCCATCCTGATAGATGCGAAAGAGGAATTTGTGGAGAAGTTTATTTTACCAGCGCTCAAAGCCAATGCGGTTTATGAGGATAATTATCTCTTAGCCACTGCACTCGGACGGCCTCTGATTGCACAACTATTGGTCAAGGTTGCGGCACAGGAAAACGCCACAGCAGTGGCACACGGATGCACCGGTAAGGGTAATGACCAGGTCAGGTTTGATGTCTCTCTGAAGGTGCTTAAT
This sequence comes from Planctomycetota bacterium, assembly GCA_030018555.1. Classification (GTDB taxonomy): domain Bacteria; phylum Planctomycetota; class MHYJ01; order JACQXL01; family JACQXL01; genus Yes70-35. The sequence continues at coordinate 8,617 of JASEHY010000006.1, read as the reverse complement.
CCAAAACTGAAGATTATCGCACCAGCCAGAGAATGGGGGTTGACCCGACTTTCAGCCATTGAATACGCAAAACTTCACAATATTCCTCTGGATGGAATTATCAAGACAAAAACCTACAGCATTGATGAGAACCTCTGGGGCAGAAGCATTGAGTGCGGTGTTCTTGAGGATGCCTGGTTTGAGCCACCCGAGGATGCTTTTGAATTAACAGCAGCACCATCTGCGGCACCGGATATCCCGACCTATGTAACCATAGGGTTTAAGAAGGGTATTGCGGTTTCTCTGGATGGACAACAGATGGAGCCTCTAACACTGATTAATTCGCTTCAGGGCATTGCTGGGGCTAACAGTGTCGGACGGGTTGACCATATTGAGAACCGGCTGGTCGGTATAAAATCAAAAGAGGTCTACGAATGTCCTGCCGCAACCGTGCTTCATAAGGCACATCAGGCGATGGAATCAATGACCCTTATCAGGGACCTGAGCCACTTTAAGAAGATTATAGAACAGAAATACGCAGAACTCGTCTATTACGGGCTATGGTTTTCGCCATTGAGAGAGTCGCTGGATGCCTTTATTGAGGTAACTCAACAAACGGCTACAGGTTCGGTTAGAGTAAAACTATACAAAGGTAATTGCACGGTGGTAGGTCGGCAGTCGCCCTTTTCTCTCTATGACCATAAATTAGCGACTTATGAGACAGGCGATACCTTTAACCACAAAGCGGCTGAAGGTTTTATTCACCTCTGGGGACTTGACCTGCAGACCTACGGCAGGGTAATCAGAAAGGCATTGCATCCGTCTCATAAGGCCGTGGTAGCATCTGAGATTAACTGTCCGTTAGGTGTATGACACAGCCACAACGGGGAAACAAGGAGTTACAAGTTACAGGTTACAGGTTCTTATAACTTCTAACTTGCAACTTGTAACTTTTAAATAGATAAATTATGCCAAAAACACTCTGGTATAAAACCCCAGCACATAACTTCTACTTGGGCTTCCCAAAGCAGTCAGTTATGTGCTGGGCTAATGGGGTGGTAGATAGTTTCCAGCAATCCTTTTCAGTGGACAAGCGTCTATCAGAGGAGGATATTACCGGCACTATTGCCTATGTAGAGGCACTTTACAGGGCAGGGATATTATCCATGAGGGAAATCTTGAGTATTAAGAAAGGTCTACTGCGAATGAAGAAAAAATCCTTTCCTGATGGTTACAAAGCCGAAGATATCCATACCGCTGTGGAAACCGGACTAACAAAACTGGTTGGCGGGGTTGCTGGAAAGATTCATACCGGCAGAAGCAGGAATGAACAAATTGTCACAGACGAGCGAATGTATCTTAAGAAAGAAATACTCTTTGTCCAAAAGGAAATGCAGGGTCTGCAAAGGGAGATTATCAGCAAGGCAGAAAAATGGCATAAAGTGATAATGCCCGGCTATACCCATCTCCAGCAAGCACAGCCGATACTGTTTAGTTTCTATCTGATGAGTTGGTTCTTTGCCTTAGAGAGAGACAAGAAAAGATTATCAGATTGCTATAAGAGGGTTGATATCTGTCCGTTAGGTTCTGGAGCGCTGGCTGGGAACACCTATAAACTCAATCGGGATAAATTAGCAAGAAAACTGGGGTTCTCAAAGGTGTCAGAAAACGCACTGGATGCAGTGAGCGACCGGGATTTTATTATAGAATTCCTATCTGATGCGGCGATTTTGATGAGCCATCTGAGCCGGTTCTGTGAAGATTTGATTATCTGGTCATCGGCAGAATTCGGCTTCATCAGAATTGATGAAGGGTTAGGCACTTCCAGTTCATTGATGCCACAGAAACATAACCCGGATGCATTGGAACTGATTAGAGGCAAAACCGGTCGGGTCTATGGAAATCTCTTTAATCTCCTCACCGTAATGAAAGGGCTACCGATGGGTTATAACAAGGATATGCAGGAAGATAAACCGCCGATGTTTGATACGGCGGAAATTGCCAAAGAATGCCTGAAGGTCTTTACACTAACAGTAAAGACAATGAAGGTCTTTCCAGAACGAATGAAAGAAGTAATGTCGGAAGTAAGCCTTTTGGGGCGTCCCGGTGCCATCCCGCTTCGGCGGGACGGCGGAAAAAACTACCTTCAGGCGTGCTGCACCCTAAACGGATTCTTAAAGGTGTAGTCGCAGGCGTGAGAGACTACGGCAATCGGATGGGTATCCCGACTTCTAACGGCGCCATCTTTTTTGATAATAGATATATCGGCAACCCTCTGGTCTATTGCGGAACAGTTGGCATAATGCCCAGAACCAAATGCTTCAAGCACGTCCAGACTGACGACCTGATACTTCTCGTTGGCGGCAGGACGGGCCGCGACGGCATCCACGGCGTTACCTTCGCATCCGTAGAATTACACGAAAAATCAGAAGCCATATCCTCCGGCGCTGTTCAGATTGGCAATGCCATAGAGGAAAAGAAGATGATGGATGTAATCCTTCGGGCAAGGGATTCAGGATACTATTCAGCCATAACTGATTGTGGCGGAGGCGGACTTTCTTCCGCTGTCGGCGAGATGGCAGAAAACCTCGGCGCTATCGTAGAACTGGAAAAAGTGCCTCTTAAATATGAAGGGCTCTCTTACACCGAAATATGGATTTCTGAAGCACAGGAAAGAATGGTCATCGCGGTTCCACCTAAATATAAAGACGTTATTCTAAAACTCTTCGCAGACGAGAATGTCTCCGCAACCTTTATCGGCAGATTCACCGACACTAAAAGATTGGTCCTCAAATATTATGGCAATCAGGTAGCGGATTTAGATATGAAGTTTCTCCATCAGGGCTTACCTGAACTGGAATTGCCGGCGGTCTGGTCTGCCCCAAAAGGGCGTCCGTACGGACGCCCTACTTCCCCGAAAAAACTTGGAGAGATATTAAAGCAACTCCTCTCTATGCCTAATATCTGTTCCAAAGAATGGGTCATCAGGCAATATGACCACGAAGTGCAGGGCGCAAGTGTCCTGAAACCTCTGCAGGGAAAAGATAATGACGGACCGGGCGATGCCTGCGTTATCAGACCATTACTGGCTTGCAGTGAGCCCTTCGTCCCGCAAGGCGGGACTCTCCGATTGGGTCGGGACTCCCCAGCCTCGCTTCGCTTCGGCGAGGCGGGCGCTGTCGCTCCGCAGGGTAAACTCAGCGAATCTGAGGGTTATCGCGGACTCGTAATCGCTAACGGAATGAACCCCAAATATGGTGACATAGACCCCTACTGGATGGCTGCCTCAGCCATTGATGAGGTCTTGCGAAATATTGTCGCAGTAGGCGGCGACCCTCAAAGAACCGCTATACTGGATAACTTTTGCTGGGGTAACACCTCTAACCCGGAACAATTAGGCGCTCTGGTCAGAGCCGCCCTTGCCTGTTATGATATCGCCAGAATCTACGAAACACCTTTTATCTCTGGTAAAGATTCGCTCAATAACGAATACCGCCTCTCGGCTAAAAAGACCATCTCTATCCCTTATTCACTCCTTATCTCCGGCATCTCTGTGATTGAGGATGTCCGTAAGACAATCTCTATGGACTTAAAAAAATCTGGCAATCTTATTTATATTATCGGCATAACCAGAAACGAATTAGGCGGCTCACATTACTTGCTGTTAGTCCCGCCAAGGCGGGATTACAGCAAGTTATCCCGTAGCGAAGCGGAGGAATTACTTTTAGCAGGCAATGTCCCAAAAGTTGATGCGGTTTCAGGGAGAAAAATATTCCTCGCTCTATCAAAGGCGATTAATTCAGGGCTGGTCAAATCCTGCCACGACTTGTCCGAAGGCGGATTAGCCGTCGCCGCGGCTGAAATGGCCTTCGCCGGTGATATCGGCATTGAGATTAACCTTTCTGCCGCCCCTTATGAAGACAAGAACACAGAACACAGAACACAGGACACAGAACATATTATTTTATTCTCCGAATCCAATACTCGCTTCCTTGTAGAAATCAAGAATGAGCATAAGATGGATTTTGAGAGAACCTTGACGGAGTGTCCTTTCGCTTTAATCGGCAGGACAATCCGGGAGCGAAAACTCAAGGTCTTCGGATTAGACGGCAGGAAAACTATTGAAGAACCACTCCGTGCCCTCAAAGACGCATGGCAAAAACCCTTGTCCAGAATGTAGTGGTTCATAACTTTTGAACTTGTGGTTTCTCTTCTGATATTTCCCCGCCCTTGATGGGCGGGGATTAAGGGGGATTTAATAAGTCTCATCAAAGTCTCTTATCATGCCTGAAGCAGACCCCCGCTCCGCTCTCGCTGGAGCGAGGCGAGCGCCTCTGGCGGGAAAGTCCCTGTTAATATACTTTCCTATACTGGGACAAATCAGGGAAACATTACTATCTTGGCGGATTGGCGGTCAGATGATTTCATCTGGGCGAATGCCTTTTCAAATTCTTCCAGTTTAAATTTATGGGTAATAACCGGTGCTGGATTAAGCCGACCGGAGTTTAATAGCCCTGCCATCTGATACCATGTGCGATACATCAGTCTGCCATTGATGCAGATAATTCTTGCGCCCTTAAAGACCATGGCATTAAGATTCAGGTTAATTAACGGCTCGGATGCGATGCCAAAAGCGCTAAAGCGTCCACCCTTACGAAGGATGTCTATGCCGTCCGAAATTGCCTTTTGATTGCCGGTCATCTCCAGAACCACATCAACGCCGACGCCATTAGTTGCCTGTATAATTTTATCCTTTAATTGAGGGTCATTATAAGCGATAATAAGGTCTGAGCCCATTTGTTGAGAGATGGTGCGTCTGAAATCGTGTTTGATGATATGGATTACTTTACCGGCGCTGGCGGCTTTGGAAACGCCCACCGCAAACAATCCGGCCGGACCGCATCCGAAAACCGCAACATTCTGACCTGCTACATCCTCATCTTCACCGAGCACCGTATAAACCGCATTACCCAATGGTTCCTGAACCGAGGCGATTTCGGGCTTCATTGATTTATCATTTTTCCAGGCACATACCTCAGGAAGCACAACATAGTCCGCAAAACAGCCGGCAGTATCAACCCCTAAAATCTTAAGATTACCGCAGATATGTTGCTGGTCGTTCCTGCACTGATAACAATAACCACAGGGGATATGGCTTTCTGCTGAGATAAAATCTCCCTGCTTAAACCCTTTAACAAAAGAGCCGACCTCAACAACTTCGCCGGCAAACTCATGTCCGAAAACAAGCGGTGGTTTTATCCGACTTTGTGCCCAAGAGTCCCAAGCATAGATATGGGCGTCAGTACCGCAGATAGAAGTGACTTTAACTTTTACCAGTAACTCATTCGGACCAATCTGGGGCACGGGAACTGTTACTAATTCTGCACCTGCAGAAGGCCTTGACTTCATTATTGCCTTCATTTTCATAAATATTTACTCCTTTAGCCCTGAATGTCTCTAACAAAGATTTATAGAAAACTGCCACTAAAAGTCAAGAATTTGCTTTTATAAATCTCTACATTATGCAGAAGCGATAAAGTAAGGTCGGCTATGGTAAAGGGTGTTTTAGCAGGGTATTTGCACGGCGGGACTCCGAGGAAAATGTCAAACTCACGTTTTAGCGATATCGGTTTTGCATAGTTTTTCTATAGTTAGTTCTGCCATTGTTTTACTCCTCTTTTTTTATCATATTGGCTTTGGTAGTATCTCCTTCTTCAGTGGCGCATGGGGCGGTCTTTTCAATCTCTTTCAGGTCTCTTCCGATGCAATACTTGGCATATTGGCACCATTCTGCGCAGCCCAAATCAAGTTTGGGATTGCGGAAGCGGTGCCTGCATTTCTTGCATCGCCTGTAGACATCATCCTTCCAGAACTCCACCCCTGCCTTGCAATTCGGACAATCCACCTCGTATATATCTTCTGGCTTCCAGAACTGCATATCCTGTCCGGGACAACGTGCCATATTGCACCGCCTTTCTTTTCCGCTTATATTGAGACTGTTGACAAAGTGCCTAAAATGTCATTGCGAGCGATAGCGAAGCAATCTCATCAGCCAGTTTTGAGATTGCCACGAGCCCCTTCGGGGCTCTCGCAATGACAAAAGAGGGGTTTGTCAACAGTCTCATATTACAAATCTTATACATTTTGTCAACAAAACTATTTCTTAATCTCCGATGAAATGAGGGAGGTGTTGGGTTAAGTAGTGATAAATCTATCAATGGAGCGAGCCGCTATCTTACCTTGTCCCATCGCTGCTATTACCGTTGCGGCTCCGGTTACAATATCACCACCTGCATAGACTCCCTTTTTAGTAGTGGCTAATGTTTCAGTGTCTGCCTTGATATTGCCCCACTGGTTGAGTTCTATCTCAGGGGTAGCCCGCAAGAGTAAAGGATTAGGTCCATTTCCGATTGCGACAACCACAATATCTACTTCCATTTCAAATTCCGAGCCCTTGATAGGTATGGGTCTGCGTCTGCCTGAGTCATCCGGCTCGCCTAATTGCATCCTGAGACATTTCATCGCCCTGACATAACCATCCTTACCGAGTATTTCTATAGGATTAGTAAGCAACTGGAAATCAATGCCTTCTTCTTCGGCGTGGTGAATCTCGTCAATTCTGGCTGGCATCTCGTCTCTGGAGCGTCTATACACGAGATAAACCTTTTCTGCACCGAGCCGTAGAGCGGTGCGTGCGGAATCCATCGCAACATTACCAGCACCGACTACCGCAACTCTTCTGCTTCTAATAATTGGCGTGTCATATTCAGGGAAGAGATATGCCTTCATCAGATTGACTCGTGTTAAATATTCGTTTGCCGAGAATACGCCGATGAGATTCTCACCGGGGATATGTAGAAATAGAGGCAATCCTGCCCCTGTCCCGACAAAAACCGAGGAGAAACCTTCATTAAACAGGTCGCTTATAGTGGCAATCCTGCCGATAAGCATATTGGTTTCTACTTTAACACCTAACATAGAAAGATAATCCACTTCAGATTGGACTATAACTTTGGGGAGCCGGAATTCCGGGATGCCGTAGACGAGGACTCCGCCTGATTTATGAAGGGCTTCAAACACGGTAACATCGTAGCCCTTTAAGGCAAGGTCGCCGGCGCAGGTCAATCCCGCCGGACCCGAACCAACCACTGCTACTTTTCTATTCTTCTTCTCAGGGATATCAGGTATTTTAATAGCGTTATTATTGCGTTCAAGGTCAGATACAAATCGTTCCAGAGCGCCGACAGCAACGGGCTTGTCTTTTTTACCAACAATACAGACCTTTTCGCATTGGTCTTCCTGCGGACAGACCCGTCCGCAGATAGCAGGCAGAGCGTTGGTTTCTTTTATCTTCCGTGATGCTTCCACGAATTTGCCTTCGGAGACTAACTTGACAAACTCAGGAATCGCCACTTCTACAGGGCATCCCTTGACACAGAGCGGTTTTTTACACTGCAGACAGCGATTTGCTTCCTTCATCGCTATTTCCGCCGAATAGCCGAAAGGAACCTCATTAAAATTCTTGATACGCTCTTGTGGTTTCTGTTCCGGCATCTTTTGTCTTTGAATCTTCTCTTTTGGCATAATAGCACCTTTTCTTACTGGCTGTTACCCAGCACATAATTTATGTGCTGGGGTTACAGCCAGTTAGACCTCGCCGAAGTGGCGCCAACGGCGTCACGAAGGCGGACTTACATCCTGGTTTATTTCGTTTGGTTCTGAGCCGCAATAGCCAAATCCACACAACTCGGATTATGTTTATATTTCTCAACCGCTATCTTTTCATCCTTGAGGTATGTTGTGAGTCGTTTCTGGAGTTCGCCGAAATCTACTAAATGCCCATCAAATTCCGGACCGTCAACGCAGGCGAATTGGGTCTTACCACCAACCGTTACGCGACATACTCCACACATTCCGGTCGCATCAAGCATTATCGGATTAAGACTCACCATTGTTTTTATTCCATAAGAACGTGTTATATCAGAAATTACTCTCATCATCGGAACAGGACCAATTGCTACGACAAGGTCAATCTTCTCCGGGCGGTTGATTACTTCCTTGAGAACATCTGATGTAAAGCCCTTTCTAACATAGGAGCCGTCATCAGTAGTAACAAGGAGTTCGTTGCTTGCCCTGCGCATTTCCTCTTCCAGAATAAGCAAGTCCTTGGAGCGGGCGCCGATAATGGAGATGACTTTATTACCTGCTTGCTTCATTGCCTGAGCAATCGGATGGACAGGGGCGATGCCGATACCGCCTCCGATACAGACAACTGTCCCGTAGTTTTCAATATGAGTAGGTCTGCCTAATGGACCGAGCACATCCTGAATATTATCACCCACATTCATCTTGCCGAGTTGCATTGTAGATTTGCCGACTGCTTGAAAGACCAGAGTGAACGTTCCAGCAACAGGATCAGCATCGCATATGGTAAGCGGGATTCGTTCGCCTTGTTCATTTGTCCGTAAAACCACAAATTGTCCGGCATGTCTGGTTCTGGCTATCCGGGGAGCGTCTATTACTATCCGATAGATACCCGTCTCCTCTTTGCCTAAGATGGATTTATTAACTATCTTGAACATAAGCCCATATCCGTCATTTAGGACGCAGATTTTCGCAGATAATTTCTATAAGGAGA
>JASEHY010000069.1 GCA_030018555.1 Planctomycetota bacterium | reverse complement strand
TGAGACTGTTGACAAACCTATTTGTCCCTCGTCGCTGACTGTCATGCTGAACTTGTTTCGAAGTTGCCCCGTTTTTAGTTGAAATTAGGTTTTGCCCCATAAAAACTCCTTTGCTCAATCCTGATTACGGGTATTCAACGGTATCGTCTAATCTCCTCACCGCGTTCCATCCGCCGAAGATGACTATCCTACGACGAGCCGAGTCATAAGATAAGGAATGCCAGTATCTGGCTGATGGTTTAGTCGTGGTATTCTTCAGGACCCATCCCGAAGAGGCGGTGTATTCCCATGTATCGTCCATAGCACCGCTACTTGCCTGCCCTCCGAACAGGACGATTTCCTCTCTCAACGAGTCATAAGCCATTCGTGCAAATGCACGAGCCGATGGTTTTGTGCCCAGATTCAGTTGCGTCCAGTTAGTCCCATCCCATTCCCAGGTATCATTCTTGAAAAGACCATCAGTGCCGCCGAAAAGAATGGTTTTTGCTGTTGCGGGATTACCTGCCTGCGCAGGCAGGTAGGATATTGCGTGAGCGGTCCGCGCAGGCGGTTTGTTAACCGGGAGTTTCTTGACCCAATCCGTCCCGTCCCATTCCCATGTGTCCTGTAGATAACTGCCCGCGGCATCAACGCCTCCGAAGAGTACGAGTTTCTGTCTTTGAGCATCGTAAGATAGTGAATGTCCTTCCCGTGCCGGCGGTTTATTAACAGGGCTCTTTTGTGTCCACTCTATGCCGTCCCATTCCCAGGTGTCATTGCATTTGCCGAAAGTGTCCGCACCGCCAAAGAGCACCACTACCTTTTTAGATTCATCATAAGCGAGTGCGTGATTTCGTCTGGCAGAGGGAGTAAAAGAAGAATATTGCCTTATCCAATCCTGCCCGCTATATATCCAGGTATCATCACGGTTAGTGTTTTCTTCCCATCCGCCGAAAAGGACAATCTGCTGTCTAAAGGCATCATAGGTGGTGGCGGAAAGATAACGTGGAGTAGGTTTTTCCGCTGGACTTGAAGTTACCCATCCCGGTGCTAAACTCGTCGCAGATACATTATTTGAACCTTCACTCTCTCCAACGATATTCCACCCCCTGATGTAATAGTAGTAGGTGGTTAAATCGTTCAGGGTTACATCTGAGAAACTGATTACATTTGCGCCGACAATAGATAATAGCGAATAGTTAGTAGCGGAGAGCATAGAGCGGTATATCCTGAAACCTTCTTCATTAGACGAGTCGTCTGCCCAATTAAGGTCTATCCGGTATGAGGCGACCGCAGATGCGGTAAGCCCTGAAGGAGCAATGGGCGTAACTACCGCCGAAGAAAAGGTCGTGGCTGAAACTACATTAGAATACTCACTCATCCCGATATAATTCCACGCCCTCACACGATAATAATAAGTAGTGGTCGTAGAAAGTGAGATGTGATAATAATAAGTTCTTCCTGCGGGCACCCCAGGTAAGGGGTGATAATAATCTGTGGATTCTTTTCTTGATTCTAATACAAAGCCATCTTCATTAGACGAATTGTCGTTCCATGTGAGATTGATTTGTGCAGAAGAGACCGCAGTTGCGCTCAGATTAGATGGCGCCGATGGTGGCAGAGGCATCGTCGTGGCTGATAATAGCGCAGAATAAGCACTATTATAAATATTATATGCCCGAATACGATAGAAATAGTTCGTATTGGGTTCAAGCGTGGTGTCCGAATAGGTGGTAGCATTGGCAGTAGGAGTGGCAATCTGCTGGAAAACGCCATCAGAACCGGTCTTTCGTTCTATCTTAAATCCGGTCTCATTATAAGATTCATCTGTCCAGAATAGATTTATTCTATTTGCCGAGACTGCCTCCACGCGGTTAAAGGTTGGTCTGGTTGGCGGACCGACTAAAGTAGCAACCACCGCCTCCTCTGAATAGGGGCTGAAACCTCCTTCGTTTGCAGAGCGCATCCGATAATAATAGGTCGTCTCCGGTAAAATATTACTTGCATCCGTATAGGAAGTAATCGTGGGTAGTAGCGAGAGTATCTGGATATAATTACCACCGATTAGCTTTCGCTCTAACCTGAGTGTCTGTGCCTGACTGCCCGTAGGAACCTGCCAGGTTAAGTTGGTCTGGTTATAGGTGATGGCTGTAGCAGAGAGCGCCTGCGGTGCAAGTGGAGGTGAACCCTTAGTAGTAATTGCCGTTGAAGTTACTACAGACGACTCGCCCTTAGAGTTGTAGGCACTCACACGATAATAATAGGTCGTGCTGGTTACGACAGTATTATCTGTGAAATAGACATTTTGGGCGGTAGAAGAAACCGCGGGCAGAGTCATAATTACCTCAAAACTCTCCTCCCCTTCACTGCGACGCTCTACCTTGAATCCTGCCTCATTATTAGACCGGTCAGTGAATGAAATGGTGACTTCATATCCGAAGATGCTGGTTGTGATTGGTGTTGATGGTGCAAAAGGCGTGGTCGTTGCCGGTGCAAGAGTCGTCGCAACAGATTGGTTAGAATAATTACTGAAATGCTCGGCAAAAGAATTATAGGCACGAATCCGATAATGATAGGTTGTGCTTGCTGGGAGATTTCTATCGCTGAAGGTTGTAGTATTGGCGGTAACTGTGGTAATCTCTCCCCACTGGTTAATGCCGGTAGGGGAACTTTCTATTCTGAACTCGGTCTCGTTAGTGGAGTTATCCTGCCATTCTAAATTTATCTGGCTTTCAGAGACAGCCCAGGCAGTGAGTCGGCTCGGGGCTAACGGTATCCACCCGGGCGTCGTTACCTCAACGGTATTAGAATATCCGCCCGCACCACCTACATTCCATCCATAAACACGATAATAATAAGTCGTGTTCGGCAGGACTTTTGAGTCAACATAAACCATCGTATCAGGGGGTCGGTTAGCCAACTCCTGAAAACTCGTCCACCCCACTCGTCGCTCTATTCTGAAGCCGGACTCATTATTAGAATTATCTACCCACTGGAGGAAGACCTCGTAGGGATTATTCTCATTTGCCTGAGCGGATAGGTTGGATGGTGCCGAGGGCGGCAGCGGCAGTGTCACGGCTGATAGTTCATTAGAATTAGAACTATCGCCGAGGGCATTATACGCCCTCAAACGATAATAATACTTGGTCTCTGGTAAAAGCGAAGTGTCCACAAACGAGATAACATTAGCAGATACCGTGGTTATCCCCTGATAAGTCCCCAGAAGGGTAGTCTTCCTTTCTACTCTGAAGCCCTCCTCATTAAAGGAATTGTCCCGCCATTGGATTCTTATCTCCTGATACGACCGAGCAAAAACATTTAATAGAAGAGGACTATCAGGTGGACCTGGAATGGTTTTTGCGGAGCCGATATTGGAATACGAACTTGAAATGTCTCCTTTGACCGCCTTGATACGATAATAGTAAAAAGTATCTGATGAAAGATTCCTATCTATGTACGAGGTTACATTAGCACTAACAGAAGTAAGATATAAGAACACATCTGAGTCCTGTTTTCTTCTTTCTATGATAAAACTATCCTCATCAAAGGAGTTATCCTGCCATTGCAGAGTACTTTGCCACTGCACACTTGAAAAGACAATAAGATTTGATGGGGCAAGAGGAGGAGCGCTGGTTCCGCTTTCGTCATTATTATTCCCCCGAGGAAGGCAGGAGATAGAGACATAGCAAAGGAAGCAAAGTAAAGATAGAAAGAGAAAAATTCTATTCGCCATTCGCAACTCCCAATTCGGATGCCTACTCCGCGCTATAGCCCACCGGAATAATATAGAAAGGAATCTGATTCTCTGGTATAGATAGCACCTCTCTGACTGCATTATCATCAAAGGCGCCGACCATCACAGTAGAAAGCCCGAGGCAAACCGCCTGAAGAGAAACATTCTGTCCGATATGCCCGGTCTCCTGAGCGGTATATCTGAAGGCGCGGTCACCATACCTTTGAGCACATTTCCCCACATCACCGGTAACCACTATATTCACCGGTACCTGCTGGATAAAACCCTGACCCCAGGCAGCCGCACACAACTCCTTTCGCATATCTCCCTTTTTGAGCAGTTTCAGCGAATGAGACAAAACTTCATAGGAATATACGCCATCTTTATTCACCAGATAGACAGTAACAGGATATATCGCGCCGGCAGATGGCACATTGCGTGCGATAAAGTTCTTCCTCGGATTTGCCCCATACGCAGACCAGAGTAGTTGCGAAACCTGCTCCAGAGTCAATTCCTTTGATGAATACTTACGAACCGATTTCCTTTTCTGGATGGCTTGTTCCAATGGCATATTACCTGTTGTCTGTGGTGGTGGCAGAGAAATTTCGCTCATAACTCTTCCCTCGCTTTCTCGCCTCGTCTCCGCCTCGGCGGAGCGGGCTTTTTTAGCGCTCTCCTGGGCTCCGGTCGTTGTTAAGAGCCGGCTCCCGATACCCAATAATATTATCAGTGAAAGGATTCCGATAAGTGTGAAGAAAGTCTTTTTCATAATAATTAAGTATATCACTAATTATTGTATTGTCAAGAAAAATAACCACAGATTACATAGCGGATTGAAACCACAGACCCTGCTTCGCCCTCCGAAGCTGTCCTTCGCCACTCCGTAGATACGGAACAGCGCAGGATGGTAGCCGGAGGGCTACGAAAGACGGGTTACACAGATTGCACCGATTAATCCCCTCTAAAAAGAGGGGGCAGGAGGTGTGTTATCTGTGTCATCTGTGGTTTCATTTTAGTGTGGTTGCAGGTATTTTTGCAGGAGTTGTCTTGCTTTATCAGGATGTGCCTTGCCCTTTGATAACCGCATCACCTGTCCTAATAATGCCTCTAATGCGGCTTTTTTGCCTGCTCTATAATCAGCAACCATCCTCGGATTATTTTCTATCGCTGATTTAACAAGTGTCTCTAACAAAGAGTCATCACTTATCTGGAAAAGTCCTTTTTGCTGGACAATCTCCTCGGCAGATGCCGATGTATCGGCAAACATCTCCATAAAAACATCTTTGGCAATGGTGGATGATATTCTGCCTTCATCAAATAGTTTTACTAATCCTGCTAATCTGGTCGGGGTAATAGTTAGAGACGCTATCTCTATTTTATTCTCATTAAGATATCGCAAGACCTCGCTTGTAAGCCAATTACAGACGCTTTTAGGCGAGTTGTAAATCTTAAGACACTGCTCAAAGTAATCTGCTAAAGGTTTATCTTGAATCAGAATATTGGCGAAATAGGGCGAGAGTTGATATTCTGAGATGAATCTTTTCTTCCGCGCTGATGGTAACTCTGGCAGAGATTTTCTTATCTCTTCCAGAGATTGTGGAGTAATCGTAAAGTCCTGTAAATCCGGCTCTGGAAAATAGCGATAGTCCTCAACATCCTCTTTAGAGCGAAGAGTCCTCGTCTCGTTTCTGTCCTCATCCCAGAGACGGGTTTCGCCTCCTATCTCAAGACCATCTTTGAGACGATTTATCTGTCGCTCTGCCTCAAATTCTAATGCCTTTGCCACGAACTTAAACGAGTTAAGGTTCTTTATTTCTGTCTTTCTCTTTAATGCCTTCTCGCCCCTGGGTCTGACCGAGATATTGGCATCACAACGAAGAGACCCCTTTTCCATATCACAATCAGAAACACCTAAATAGATAAGAAGCGATTTGAGTTCTGTAAGATACTGATATGCTTCATCAGGCGAAGAAATCTCCGGCTCGGAGACGATTTCTACTAAAGGAACACCGGTGCGGTTCAAGTCAACCAAAGATACTGAAGAACTGAAAGACGAAGAAACTGAAGGACTTGTTCTTCCGTTATTTAGTTCTTTAGTTCTTTCGTCAGGGTGTATGAGTTTACCAGCGTCCTCTTCCAGATGGACCCTGGTAATACCGATACGTTTATCCTTTATTTCCAGCCAGCCGTCTTTGGCAACAGGGATATCGTATTGAGATATCTGGTAATTCTTGGGCAGGTCAGGATAGAAATAGTTCTTGCGGTCAAATTTGGTTCTGGTTGCTATCTGGCAATCTAACGCTAATGCAATCTTCAGGGCATACTCAAACGCCTTGCGATTTAAGACCGGCAGAACGCCGGGCAACCCGAGACAGACCGGACAAACTTGAAGATTCTCCCTGGCACCAAACACTGCTGGACAACCACAAAAGAGTTTAGTCTCGGTCTTTAACTGCGTATGCACCTCTAAACCGATAATAATCTCGTAGTCCATAAAGTTACAGATTACCTCTTTGATAGTTCCCAGAAAAGGTGTTGCAGTTCCGGTATAAGTAGCCCTTTGATGGCGAGCCGAACAGCACCCTGCGAGCCGGGCAAGGCACAGACAACCTTTTTCTCGGCGGTGACCCCCAATAAAGCCCCTGTCATCATCGCTGAGGCACCTATTTCTCTGAAAGAGAGAAGCCGAAAGAGTTCGCCAAAACCATCCAGTTTCTTTACTATAAACCGATTAACCGATTCTATTGTTACATCCTTGCCTGAGATGCCTGTTCCACCGGAGGTAATGAGCAATCCTGCCTCGCTTTTAAGTGCCAGGCGAATAGCGGAACGAATAAGCCGACGGTTATTCTTGACTATCTTTCGCCAGACACAATTATGCCCTGCTTTTTCTAAAAGAGTAACAATAACCGAGCCAGTCTTATCTGTCTTTTCTGTCCTGCTGTCAGAGGTGATAAGAAGAGCGAATTTAAGAGGGACAAATTTATCTGCGATATGTTTTTTATGAGCGGTCTGCTTCATTTTACTATCAAGAAAATCCCTCGCTCACGTTCGGGATGCCTTTGCCACGAAGGCATTCACCCAGCACCCGTACGGGTGCTGGGCAGGGACACAAAGAAGAAATTAACATATTCGCTACGTTCAGTGTAAACGGGTTGTTTTCTTGGTGTCTTTGTGGCTCCCCGATGAATATCGGGGTACTATACTATTAAATAAATCCGGCTTAGATATCCAAATTCTTTACTTCCAGGGCGTGTTTTTCTATGAAGTCGCGTCTGGGCTCTACTTCATCACCCATCAAGATGGTGAACATTCGGTCTGCTTTGATAGCATCTTCTATCATTACCTTGATAAGAGTTCGTCGGGCAGGGTCCATCGTGGTATCCCAGAGTTGCTCCGGGTTCATCTCGCCGAGTCCTTTATAACGTTGGATATCAAGCCCTTTCTGACCTATCCTGCGGATACTCCGTAAAAGGTTGCGCAGTGATTTAACCGGGGACACTTCTTCATTTGGCTCTTTCTCATTCATCTTGGTAATCAATTCATACACCGGCCCGGATGCTTTTCCCTTG
>JASEHY010000068.1 GCA_030018555.1 Planctomycetota bacterium | reverse complement strand
CCGCTCCGCTCTCTCGCCTCGTCTCCGCCGAGGCGGAGCGGGCGCTGGAGCGAGGCGAGCGCTTCGGCTCCGCAAAATAGAGGGTATCAAAAAGGGCTATTGTTTGCATAATACTCTCTATCTCGTGGTAGCCGTCCTTTCGTTTGTATAATACCTCAAGGAAAAGATTTACCTTGGCTGGGGAAAGGGCTTTGAATCTCCCGCTGGATACTTTGATTAGTTGCATACTACTTAATCTGTGTCCGCCAAATACAACGGCGGATCCGTCCTAGCAACGGACGGGCGTAGGCCCGCCGTTATCCGTGGCGGATAATCTGTGACTATATTATCAATTAATCTTATTTTCCCCACAAATACCGCTACAGCAATCAGGATATTCTTCTCTCTTATCTTTCCTCCCGAAAGCGTTCGGGACCGAGATAACCGCTCAAGAGTCAAAGGCGAGACTATCTCTACATAGTCTATTCTACTATCAGGGATGGTCTTGATAATAGAAATGATCTTGTTACGAATTCTCTGACAATCAGTTTCACCGCTTAAAATTAGTTTCTTTGCCTTCAGCAGGGCATTATAAATACGGGATGCATAAAGACGCTTGTGAGGGAGAAGATATTTATTACGAGAACTCATCGCTAATCCATCGTCCTCGCGAACAGTAGGAAGTGTCTTTACAATAAGATTCATATTCAAGTCTTTAACCATCTTCTTAATGATGCAGGTCTGCTGATAATCTTTCTGTCCGAAATAGGCAATATCAGGTTCTACGATATTAAATAACTTGAGCACTACTGTCATCACTCCTCTAAAATGCCCGTGTCTTGACCTGCCACAGAGCGTGTCTGTTAATCCTGTCATATTAACATAAGTAGTAAAATCCGGGCTATACATCTCTTTAACCTCAGGGGCAAAGATAACATCTACTCCTGCACTTCTTGCTAATTGAACATCCGCTTTGAGGTCTCGCGGATATTTCTTGAAATCCTCATTTGGACCGAATTGAAGCGGATTAACGAATATACTGATTATTACAAGGTCAGTCTCTTTCCTTGCTTGTTTCATTAAGGAAAGATGTCCCTGATGCAAAGCACCCATTGTAGGCACGAAACCGACAGTCAATTTCTTCTTCTTTGTTGCCCTGATTATCTTCTTTAACTTACTTATCTCTTGTATTATTCGCATAGTTTGCAATTTATTTGACGCCGTTAGAGACTTTTGGCATAATGATATAATTCCGGAAAGGAAAATACAAGAAATATTTCCCCTTACTCTAACCCTCTTCCCGACAAGTCGGGAAGAGAGAAGAGTGCGGTGGAGGAGAAATCCGTATGATAAATAGACTTTTGTTCATATTACTTATTTTATCAGTGTTTCTATTGATTACAGGATGTGCGGGAACGTCACCAGCGGAACAGAAAAAGGAGGCACAGGAAGAGGAAGATAAGAAAAAAGATGATGAGAAAGATTTTTCTGAGATTATCAAAGACTACAAACCTATTACCGGATTATTTACCATATATTACAATGTTGTGGATGGTAAGGCATATCTGGAGATAAAGCCCGAGCAACTTGATAAGGTTTTCCTCTGCTCGGTAACCAGAGAGTCAGGGGACGGGACATATTTTGATTCTGGTGCCTTAGAGGATAATTTCCCCTTCTTCTTCAGAAAGGTCAACAAGCGAATACAATGGATACATAAGAATGTTCTATTTCGTGCGGACAGAGATAAGCCCTTATTCCGTGCGGTTGAGAAAGGCGTCAGCGATTCGCTGGTCTCATCAGCAAATATTGCCTCTAAACCACATCCAAAGACAGGTGCGATTTTAGTGCCACTCAGAGATTTTCTTATCTTTGATAGATATAACCTATCTCAACGTCTCAATGACGCAACCAAATCTGACTTTTCACTTGATAAGGATAATAGTTTCTTCTCTCTTCTTAAATCCTTTCCTGAAAATACTGATATAGAGATTGCCTTTCATCTGCGCTCCAATAAGTCCGCCCATACTACCACTCTGGCGGATGGACGAAGTATGTTTATAAGATACTATTATTCCATCTCATCGCTGCCTGAGAATAATTATGTGTCTCGTTTAGCGGACGACCGTGTGGGTCATTTTATCACGATGTTCCAGGACTATTCGTCGCTCAAGCCCGAAACTCCTTATGTTCGTTATATCCAACGTTGGCATTTAGAAAAACAAGACTCATCCGCTTTACTCTCGCCTCCCAAGAAGCCCATTGTCTTCTATCTGGAAAGGACTATCCCGGTAGAATATCGTGAGGCGGTGAAATCAGGCGTACTTATGTGGAATAAGGCATTTGAGAGGATCGGTTTTAAGGATGCGATTGTAGTCAGACAGCAGGAGGATGATGCTAAGTGGGACCCGGCTGATGTCCGTTACAACACCATTCGCTGGATGGTAAAACCCGGTGCGGGGTATGCGGTCGGTCCATCTCATGCAAACCCATTCACAGGAGAATTATACAGTGCGGATATTCGTATCTCTGCTGATATGGTGCGTGCTAATTACACAGAATTTGAGGAGGTTGTTAACCCACTTACTCAACACTGCAATTATGCTTATGGACTCCTTCATCAGGCGTCTTTTGCATTCTCTGTTCTTCAAGCAAGAGGTTATCTTGAAGGTAAAGAAGAAGAGGCGGAAAAATTCGTCTGTGATTACCTCTCTGACCTTATTGCCCACGAGGTCGGTCATACCCTGGGCTTGAGACATAATTTTAAGGCAAGTTCTGTTAGACAGATAAAGGCGCTCCACAACAAGACTCTCACTACAGAATATGGTATTACCGGCTCGGTAATGGATTATAACCCGGCTAACATCTCTCCGGATTCTTCAAAACAGGGCAATTTCTGGCAGACCACATTAGGTGAATATGATTATTGGGCTATTGAATATGCTTATAAACCTCTTTCAGCCAAGACACCAGAAGAAGAATTAGTGCAGTTAAAAGAGATTGCGAGTGCAGGGACCAGGCCGGAATTATCTTACGGCACTGATGAAGATTGTTCCTATAACTCTCCCAGAAGTATAGACCCTACTTGTAATGTCTGGGACTTAGGTAATGACCCACTGGAATATGCTAAAACTCGGCTCTCGTTAGCGGATGAAGTCTGGGGCAGGATAGAAACAAAGTTCTCCAAGCCTGGTGAAAGGTATCAGAAGATGCGTCGGATCTTCCGTCAGGGTCTCCAGGAATATGCACTGGCAGGCACTATCGCCTGCAAATTTATCGGCGGTATCTATCACCGTCGTGACCATATTGGTGACCCGCTCGGTAAAATACCATTTGAACCTGTGCCGGCAGAAAAACAACAACAGGCACTTGATTTTATTATGAATAATATTTTCTCTCTAAATAGCACGTCCCTGCCGGACAGTCGCGTCTTAAATAAACTTGCGCAGGAAAGGTTGCCTGACTTCTCTGGTGCGCCCTGGAATACCCCCTCTATTGACCCCCAGATTCACAACTCCATCCTTTCCATTCAAGCATCTGTCCTGAACCATCTCTATGACCCTATAGTTCTCCATCGGCTGAACGATATTATTCTCAGATATAGTAAGGATGAGCCGCGATTCGGATTAGGTGATTTATTCAACAATTTCAGGGAAGGGATCTGGAAGGAATTGGAAAACGAGGAGAATATTAATACTTTCCGTCGGCAACTACAACGGGCTCATTTAGAGAAATTAGTCCAGATATATCAATCCCCAGCGGGCGAGCATGTCCGCCCAGCGGGATATCCCTCAGATGCAATATCACTATCGTATAATGACCTCCTGGCACTCAGGGACAAAATTATGATGGTATTAGGGATGGCTGCTTTTGACAATTCCACCAAAATGTATCTGGAAGAGATACTGGCGAGGATAAAAACCGTCCTGGAGTGGAAGAACAAATAACAGAAGTATGATGCAAGAAAGTGCTTCTCCCAGCGGGATTCCTATAGATATCTGGAAGCGGGGCGGATTGCTCCAGAAACTTAAAAACTACGAGTATCGTCCTCAGCAGGTCGCTATGTTTGAAGCGGTTTGTCAGTCGCTCTCGGAGGGAAATCATCTTATCATAGAAGCAGGCACCGGGATTGGTAAAACCTTTGCCTATCTCATCCCCGCTATCTACTACAGCATCCAGACTAA
The DNA here is from genome assembly GCA_030018555.1 of Planctomycetota bacterium. GTDB lineage: Bacteria > Planctomycetota > MHYJ01 > JACQXL01 > JACQXL01 > Yes70-35. The sequence continues at coordinate 3,269 of JASEHY010000068.1, read as the reverse complement.
AAAACCGGTCTGTATCTCTACTAATACCATTAACCTTCAGGAACAAATAGTTTATAAAGATATTCCTACTTTACAATCTATCCTGCCCGAGAGATTCACAGCCACGCTTGCTAAAGGTCGTTCTAATTATATCTGTCATAGAAGGTTAAACCGTGCAATGCGTTATCAAACAGACATCTTTGAACACGCTACCGACATAGAAGAATTGAGGCGAATTCTTTCAATTGCCATTAGAACGGATGGCGATGGCAGTCAACAATCTCTGACTTTTGTCCCTTCTGACGATGTCTGGACTAAAATATGTGCTGAAACAGATAATTGTGCGGGTAGAAAGTGTGACGATTTTCCTCGTTGTTTCTATCAGAAAGCCCGTGCTAAATTATGGACATCTAATATTATCGTGGTTAATCATCCGCTTCTTGTCATTGATGCCATTATGCGCTCTCAGGATGATGTTAATCTTTTACCCGATTACTCGGTTCTTGTTGTTGATGAGGCACATTGCATGGAGTCTGTGGCACAGAAACACATGGGTGTCTCTATATCCAATTATCAGGTTGGCTATCTCTTGAACTCTATATGCCCCGAATCCCGAATGTCTTCGGGACGGGGTGGAAAGAAAAAGGGGTTTTTACAATTTCTCTCTCACGCACCTGCAGTGAGAGTGTCTGAATGCAAGAGATTAGTTGATGAGTCAAGAGATTCTGCTCGTTCCTTCTTTGATGATGTTCTTTACTGGTTTGAGAATAAGACGTCTGAGAATGGCAGAATCAAAGTGGCTAATTTTGTAACCGATTCTCTCTCGCCGGCTCTATCTAAATTATATTTCTCCCTCGTTGAATTAAAGACCCTTATTAAAAAACAAAGCACAGGTTCGCTACGTTCACTGCAAGAGGGGAAAAGTCAAGAGCACCAGACCGAACTTGACGCCTACATAAAACGGACATCTGCCTTTGCTAATAGTATAGGAAAATTCATCCGACAAGAATTCAGATATGATGGTAGCCACCATCCCGTTGGTAGCCACCATCCCGTGAGGGAGAGGGACAAAGATAGCAATAACGGAGTGTACTGGATTGATGTGGCTAAGATTAGACGAGGAAGAGAGAGAATAACACTCCAGAGCGCCCCGCTAATGGTGAACAACCTCATTAAAGAAATACTCCTGACAGACCGTATCAAAACAGCCGTCTTTACCAGTGCTACACTTTCTACCTCCCGCCAGAGGACGGGTCTTGGTAGCCACCATCCCGTGAGGGAGGAGCATACTTCTTCTTGCAGTGAGCCCTTCGTTCCTCAGGATAAACTTCGCGAACCTGTCCCATCCCGCCTTAGCGGGAACGGTAATGGGTTTAAATACATCAAAGAAACCCTCGGCATTCCTGAAGGATGCAAAGAGACGATTCTTTCCTCGCCATTTGACTACCACAAGCAGGTAAAGTTGTTTATTACCTCAAACGCGCCTGACCCGAATGACAGACCTGCTTTTGATGAAAGTTGCGTGGAAATGATACTCAACTATCTCAAGATGAGTTCTGGTAGAGCATTTATACTTTTTACCAGTTATGACCTGATGAATAGCGTACATAAGCGGCTTTATCCGGCACTTCTGGAAAAAGGTATCCCGCTCTATGTGCAGGGAAAAGATTTGCCCAGGACTAAGATGCTGGAGGAATTCCGTTCTAATATTGGCTCCTGTCTTATGGGTGCTGACAGTTTCTGGCAGGGCGTAGATGTTCCGGGCGAGGCATTGGAGAATATTATCATCACCAAATTACCTTTCCCGGTCCCGAGCGAACCATTGGTGGAAGCCAGAATGGAACAAATGGAACGAGATGGTGTAGATTCGTTCAAGAACTTCTTTCTGCCCGTCGCAATCCTTAAACTCCGTCAGGGCTTCGGCCGGCTCATCCGCACCAAAACAGATAAAGGAATCGTGGTAATATTAGATAACCGTATCGTTACCAAAAATTACGGCAAATTATTCTTGCAGGCATTACCTCAATGCCCTGTGATTATAGACGAGACACAAGGAAATCCCAAATCTCAAATCCCAAATCCCAAAGAAGACAAGATATGAACCATAAACTCAAGGTCATTGCCAATCCGATTGCCGGCAGTGGCAGAGCCAAGAAACTCATCACGACGCTCAAAGATGCCCTAAAAAAAGAAAGGATAGAATATTCTTTAACTGTTACTACACAGTCAGGCGAAGCGAGACAGATTGCCGAGCACCACAACGAGCCGACACCTATTCTCTGTCTGGGCGGAGACGGCACATTTAATGAAATTATCAACGGCTTAAAAAAGGCACAGGTAACACTTCCTACTTTAGGAATCATTCCCTTCGGCTCTGGTAATGTCATTGCCAAAGAATTACACCTTAAACGAAGTATCAGGCAATTCATTCATCTTTACCAGAACAATCTCACCAGAGACATTGATATTGGCTGTGTATCTGTTCCGCCAACTCCGAACTCCCAACTCCCAACTCCGAACTCTCAAGTGGTGCGTTATTTTGTCTCAATGGTAGGGGTTGGCTTTGATGCCGAGGTTGCCCGGCAATATCAATCCCGCCGAGGCGGAAGTGCTAAACTCCATGCACATCTATTCAGTTATCTCCCGATTGCGATGAGAACACTTTTTCGTTACCGAATGCCTGTTATCTCTATCACTATTGATGGTAAGACCATTACGCAGGGTGCAGGGTTTATCCAGATAGCGAATGTCAGGAGTTATGGCGGTCCGTTTGTTCTGGTAAATAATGCGGTCTTTGATGATGGCGAGTTGAACCTTGAGTGGCTCAAAACACCTTCTACCGCTCGGAGTTTATCCCAGTGGATCTCTACGCTCGGAGTTTATCCCACTGGGACTCTACGCTCTACGCTAACCATCCTGCTTTATTATACCTTCGGTTTTCTCGGCAACGGCTCACTGGTCTCAAACGGCTCAAGACGAGTCGGGGCAAACAAAAAGATACTACTTACATCACAAGACCTTGTGCCAGTTCAGGTAGATGGTGATTTCTGCGGATATTTACCGATGGAAATAGAGGTTATTCCATCCTGCATCAGGGTCTTTAGCCCTTGTCCCTTACGGGACATTTAATAAATTAGCCCCCTCACCCTTCCCTCTCCCACAAGGGGAGAGGGAATCAGTAGCAGATATAGACAATGTTACTTTCTCGTTTTGGACAGGAGAAGGGACACATCCCACCAGCGGGAAGTGAGTATTTATGGGGTATGCAAGACATAGTTTTATGAATTTCC
>JASEHY010000067.1 GCA_030018555.1 Planctomycetota bacterium | reverse complement strand
CAAAGATGGTAGGACGTTTGTCCTTCAGCATCGCATTAATGAATTTGATTATCACGCCGGCATAAGGCGAGGTCGGCTCCTGTCTCGGTCCGAATACATTAAAATACCGCAGGCAGACCGTTTCCAGATATCTCATTCTACTAAATGTTTTACAGTAGGTCTCTGCAATGACCTTTGTGGCACCGTATGGAGAAATAGGGGCTGGGATAAATGATTCCTTCTGCGGCAATACCTTGGCATCTCCATAAATAGAACTGGATGAAGCAAAAACAACTCGTTTAACACCGGCTTTATGTGCCTGAATCAGGAGGTTGAGCGTGCCTGAGACATTGACGGCATTAAACTCCTCAGGACGCTTCAAGGACTCCGGGACTGATTTCAGGGCGGCCTGATGAATAATATAGTCGTTTCCTCTGACAGCCCTTTTGACGGTGGGGATATCACGGATATCGCCACGGATGAGTTCTATCTTTTTGAGAACAGGTTTTATATTCTCTATTTTACCTGCGGAGAAATTATCCAGAACCCGTACTTTCGCACCTCTTTCCACCAGTTTATCAACAATATGAGAGCCGATAAACCCAGCACCTCCAGTAACTAAAACCTTCATAATGATTTTATGATATCATAGAATATTGAAGAATCAAGAAAAACAACAATCAACTGTATTTCTCAGGGTGTCCAAAAAGCCCGAATTTGTCACCCGTGGCACCGTCGAATCAGCAAACACCCGGTTTTTTGGACACCATATTCTACATTGTCTTTAGTCTTACATAGATGTCTTTAGCAACTTCTTCATCTATGGCTATGTCGGTCTGACCTATTTTGAGCACATAAGAAGGGATAGTTTGGTGTATCCGAATAATCGCCCCTGGAATAAGACCAAAGGACAATAGTTGATGCAGTCTCTGGTGATGTTTGGTAGCAACATATGACACCCTTGCCTCTGACCCAACCTTGATGTCCGTGAGTGGTATAACAATAGAAGAGATTTCCTTTAGTGCTTTTTCACAGCACTTTCCGGGCGGAATTGGTTGTCCATGTGGACATTCCTTGGGATGACCTAAAATGGTGCAAATAGAATCCACTACTTCCTCGTTCAGGAAATGCTCAAATGTGCAGGCGAGTTGCTCCATAGTTTGCGGTTTGATATCAAGAATATCTGCCAAGAGTCGTTCACTTAATCGGTGTGACCTGATTATTCGTCGTGCTTCTACCTCTCCTTTATCTGTCAGTTCTATTAACCCGTCTGTTTCCCTAAGATATCCATCTTTTATTAACTCATCAAGTAGTTCCACCGAAACTCGTTCGTCGGTGCTTTTTTCTATATCCACACGGCTGAAAGTTCCTTTCTCTTTACCGACCCATGCCAATTCCAATATCTCTTCCTTACGCTTTTTCATATCTTACTCCTCTCTTTTAACAACCTGACAATCTGTGTAATCCCTGCCCCGTTAGAAGTAGGACGCCCGAGGCGTCCGCCGTCCCACCAGAGGCGGGACGGACTTCTAACGGGGTGAATGGCTCAAATCCCGCCTAATAGGTTTAGAATTAGGTTCACAAGCCCTCCAACCATTATCGCCAGCGGAAAAATAAAAGCAACAATAAGTAATGCTGTTTTCCATCCCCTTTCCTTGACCATCATCAGAAACTGGGCAAAACAGGGGACAAAAAGTGTAATCGTTATAAGTGCAACGACTATCTGTTGTTGGCTTAAGAGTCCCTCCTTAGCAAGGTCATACAAGCCAGCCGCACCGTAATCACGTCTGAAAAATCCTATCAGAAATACAGAGGTTACTTCCTCTGGTAATCCCAGCATACCTCTGATGACTGGTGAAAAAAGGTTTTTAATATGTGATAAAACCCCTAATTTATCTATTATAAACAGGACTGCTGTGCCGACAATAAATATAGGAATCACCTCTTTCAAATACCATCTTACGCGGGCAAATGTTTTAGCCAGAATATTACCAATTTCTGGTTTTCTAATAGGCGGAATTTCCATTATAAAATCTGAACATACTCCTGCAAGAACCTTATTAGCAGAATAAGCAACGATGAACATTATGACAAGAAGTGAGCCGAGCCACCAGAATGTTGCCACAAAAGAGATGCCCGAAAGTAGTCCCAGAATCACGCCGAGTTGTGCAGAACACGGCACACCCAGAGCAAGCAATAGTGTGGCAAGAATCCGCTCCTTTTTAGTGGGCAAGATTCTCGTTACCATCGTTGCCATCGTGCCGCATCCCGAACCAAGCATCAGCGGTAGAACCGCCTTACCGTTTAACCCTATTAGACGAAAGACACGGTTTACCATTACTGCGAGTCTGGGAAGATATCCCGTGTCTTCCAGAATACCAAAGACAAGAAAGAAAGTTGCAACTATCGGCAGGATGATGGCAAAGCCGTAAGACAATGCCATCGTTATCAAACCGTATTCACCGGTAAAAAAATCCCTCAGCCAATTGACAGGAATATATCTCTGAGAAATGCTGTCAGCAAAGGGGTTAATATATTGACCGAAGACAACATCTTCAAGGAAACCAACCAATGTCCCGGCACCAAAGACACCCACAAATTCATAGAGAAGGAAGAGAATAAATAATAGGATGGGGATTCCCCATACCGGATGCATTGTTATCCTCTCTAAGAAATCGCGGAGAGTTGTTCGGGTAGCAGTTTCAGAGGTCTGAACCTCATTAACAATCTCTTGTGCCCTTCTAAGTCTTGCCTGATTTATTGTGTGATTAGGTGTGTCTTGTGAAAGAAATGTTCCTTTTGCTGACAGAACTTCTTTCTCGGCGGCAACCTTTCCCTTCACCATTATACTTTTAATACACCTTATTATCTCATTAATACCCTGTCGCTGAATTGCAACGGTGGGGATTACAGGAACATTTAATATCTGACTCAGTCGCTCGTGATTTATTTTTATACCCCGGCTCTCTGTCTCATCGCTCATATTCAGAACGAGACAATAAGGAATCCCTAAATCAGCAATTTGTAAGGTCAAAAACAAGGTTCTGAGAAGATTTTTAGCATCAGCAACTTGAATAATATAATTGGTATCTTCTTTGATTAAAATATCGCGAGTAACCTTTTCATCTTCAGAATTGGGAACGAGACTATTGATGCCCGGTGTGTCAATAATCGTGGTGTTCTTATCAAAAACTGCGATACTGCGGGTTACTTCTACAGTGGTTCCCGGATAATTAGAAACCGTGACATACTGTCCCGTAATAAGTCCAAAGATTACACTCTTGCCAACATTGGGATTACCGACCAGTGCAATCTTATTCCTTCCTTGCAGATTAATCTCAGTCTTTACATCCATACATAGTATTTTACTGTATTCTGACTTATTGTCAAGACCCGTTAGAGATAGTGGCGCTTTTAGCTCCACGTAATACCTTAATTTTATGGCGCCGTTGGCGCCATAACAACCATTATCCGACGACATCACAATATCAATATATCTCTAACGGGTCAAGTAACTTCTGGCTGGTGGATGAACTAAATATTACGAGTTACGCAACTACGAACAAACCGTCCCTTTTTGTCATTGCGAGAGCCGATTTATCGGCTCGTGGCAATCTCTGTTTTATGAGGAAAATACGAGATTGCTTCGTCGCTCCGCTCCTCGCAATGACAGATGGTGCGTAACTCGTACTAAATATTATGCTGGAATACTTGATTACCCTATAATTTTATTGTAATCTATAAAACAAGAAAGGATTATTTGGATGAATTATTATCTTAAATCATTAGTCAACCGATTATCAGAATTAAAACTTAATGCTTTTCTCGTAACCAATACGGTTAATGTTCAGTATCTGACAGGTTTTACCGGACACGATAGTTTCCTCCTCGTAACCCCTCAAAAATCCTATCTTATTACTGATTTTAGATATATCACACAGGCAGAAGGGGAGATAAAAGACAAAGATATTGCAATCGTCAGGCATAAGAACGTTATTATTAAAAAGACCGTAGAGATACTTAATTCCTCTAAATTCAGGACGAGAAATAGAGTAGGATTTGAGTCCCAATTTATAAGTCTCGCCACTTTTAAGGATTTCCGCAATCACCTTAAAAAAGGGTTCAGATTTATTCCTACTGTGGATGTAATAGAATCGTTAAGAGCAATTAAGACTCCGGAAGAAATAGAAAAGATAAGAAAATCTGTTAAATCTGCCGCTGAGGCATTCAATAAAATCCGAGGGTTTGTAAAACCGGGCTTGAGCGAAAAGGAGATAGCCAATCAATTAGATTACCTTATGAAGAGTGCCGGCGCTCAGGGTGCTGCTTTTACTATTGTTGCCATTGACGAACGTGCTGCCTTACCTCACGCACCGCTTTCCTCTAAGAAAACCACCTCTTCCTGTGCTATTTTATTTGACTGGGGTGCGTGTGTGGACGAATATTACTCTGATATGACCAGAGTCATATTTCTCGGCAGGATTTCTCCTAAGGCGAAAGAATTATATAAAATAGTGGCAGAAGCACAGGCACAAGCCATCGCCCTGTGTAAGCCGGGCGAGGTAATACAAAATGTTGATTTAGCGGCTCGCGGCTACATCAGAAAAAAAGGATATGGTAAATACTTTGGTCACGGACTCGGTCATGGTATTGGCAGAATGGTGCACGAACTCCCAAGACTCAGATATACCAATAAGGAGATACTGAAACCGGGAATGGTTGTTACTATAGAACCGGGTATTTATTTGCCCGGCAGGATAGGTATACGGCTTGAGGATATGATTCTGATTACGGAAAATGGTTGTGAGGTGATGACCAGTGGCGTCCCAAAAGAGTTATCACAAATAATGGGCTGATTTTATTTGACAATCTCTTGAAAGAATATAATTAGGAATTAAGAAAGGAATTAGAATATGAAAGCTATTTCTGCTATAATGAAAACTGTAAACTGGATTGTCGTTGTATCATTTGCCGTGATATTACTTTTGTGGTTTGGTGATGTAATTGATTTAGGTATGATAGGAATGTGGGCTACAGACCTGAACGAAAGCGGACCTACCTACCGCATACTTTTTGCAATCGGTGCATTCTATCTTGTCCTTTTTAATCTTCTTTATCTGATAGGACGTTGGGTGACACGCAATTATGTGTCAAGCGTAAAAGTGAACTCGCAAGCAGGTTCTTTTTCTATAGCCATCTCTGCGATAGAAAACTCTCTCAGACGTGCGGTAAAGAACCTGCCGGAGATACACGACGCACATATCCGCGTTTATAAGGTAAGAAAACCAGAAAACAAGCCCATTCAGATTTATAACACCTTTTCAGTCTGGGAGGGTTCTAATGTAACAGAAGTAACAGACAAAATCAGAACCGCTATAAGCATCCGTTTCAATGAGATTATTGAGGTCAAAGAACCTCCTGTCTTTACAATCATATTGACGAATATAGTGGAAAAAGAACGTCACAAAAGTGAGCCCAAGAAAAAAGATAAAGAGTTTGCTGAAAGTGCGATGTTTCACGGACCAGAGTATCCCATTGATTAGGTAATTATGCCTGACGAATTTCCGCCGGCTCATCGTAGAGCCGCGTTAACTATATCCACCTGGGAAGGAATGTTTGCCTCCTTCCACGGCGCCCTTATCGGGGGCGTCTTTGCCACCGATTATATCCTTAAGCTCGACGCCAAAAATATTCATCTGGCAATCTTCACCGCAATCCCCACCCTTGCTTCTGTTACACAGGTTCTATCCGCTCATTGGTTGCAATACCTGCATCAAAGAAAACCCCTTGCTATTGTTACTGCCAATATCTCCCGTTTTTCCTGGCTATTAATCGCCTTGATACCATTTATATTTATCAAATCAACTGCCTTAAATATATTTTTTATCATCTATCTTATCCTGAATATTTTAATAGCCATGGCTGGCAATGTCTGGTTATCGTGGATGGCGGATACTATACCGCCTCCCTTAAGAGGCAGATATTGGTCAAGGCGGAACTTGTTTTGCACTATAGTAGCAGGCATTACCCCTCTGGCGGGCGGATATTTTATAACCCATCTTCTGCCTAAACTGGATAAAGGACTGTTAGAAACATTCTCGTTTCTCGTGCCTGAATTCCTGACCTCTCAGGAGCAGGTAATCTTTATTGGATATGCTCTGATATTCTTCACCGCAGTATTAGGTGGAGCGCTCCCTTCTCTTATTCTACTTATCAAACAATATGAACCACCTTTCAGAAAACCATCACCTCAAAACCTCATCGCCAAAACATCTGCGCCTCTGCCAGAAGGAGAAAATATAAAACAGCCATTGATGACATATATCAGGGACATCTCAAAAGATATCGTCCACTTGCCTAATATGAGAATATTCTTCGTAGCAATGATTATCTGGAGTATTATTAATGGATTCTCCGTTCCTTTCTGGCTACCTTACATATTGAGAGACCTGAAGATGACTGTCTTTGATGTAACGATATGTGGGTTTCTTGCTCTTATCACCCGGACTATTGCACTCCTGTTCTGGGGAAAACTTATTGACCGCTTTGGCAATAAGACCATCCTCATATTTACATTGTATATTGTTAGTTTCCACCCTTTGTTCTATGTTATTTCTTCACCGGGCTTTACCATCCTGATATATCTTGACTTTATTTCCAGCGGTATAATGTGGGCTGGGGTGGAAATAGCCACACTGAATCTGTTATTAGGTTCGGCACCGAAATACGGCAGGGAGATGTATTATGCTATTTATGCCGCCATAACAGGGCTTGCTTTGACTTTCCCTCAATTTATTGGCGGTTGGGTTACTGACCTTTTTACCGGTTATGAATTTCTCTCTTTCTCCGCGGTTCAAATCCTTCTCTGGTTTGTGTCGGTAGGCAGATTCTTGGCACTCATCTGGGTAAGTAAAATAGTGGAGCCGAAAGAGAAACCCCTAATTTTATTTATCTCATATCTGGTGGGGCAGATTATAGGTGTTCTTAATTTCCCCCGCCTCTTCATCCAGTTATATCGGAACGAAAAGAATGGCCACAAAACAAATGGATAAATGCCTCGTTCCCTCACCGCAGAGAAGAAAACACGAATAAAGACGAATACGGCGAATAATACGAATTGCTTGTAGTAAGCATAGCGAATCTATTCGTGACATTCGTTCCATAAGTTTACCCTGTCCTTCTCCCGAAGGCTTTCGGGACAGAGGGATAAGGGTGTGATTCGTGTTTATCTTAGCGTCTTTGCGGTAAAAAACTTTCTTTTTCCTATATAAATCGCTCTGGTTTTGAGAAAGGCAGGAAGGTCTGCCGCCTCCCTACGGGGTCGGGAGAGCCACCACAGGGGCACTGTGTTGCCTCGCCCCTTTGGGGCGCGAAGGTGCTCATATATGCATTTTTTGTCCTATGGTTACCCCCTAAAAACCCCATATATGACCACCTTCGTTTTGGAGTCCCATTGATATATAAGGGGTTATGACGAGG
>JASEHY010000066.1 GCA_030018555.1 Planctomycetota bacterium | reverse complement strand
CTTATATTATAAGGGTTTTACGGCAATCCGCTACTTTTTTTGTGAATAATCCGGGTTAATACTACAATGGTTATAGCAAATACCGTGCCAAAACTGACACTATTTACCCACTAAAATACCGGAAGACCCAATATTTTAATGCTTTGTGTCTTCGCGTCTTTGTGGTTGTATTTTATCTTTTCTCTTTCTCGTAGAGTGCTTTAGCGAAGCAGGCGGCGCCAATCGCACCAGCCAACACCGGGTCATATCTCTCGGGCTTAGGCAATGCCGTTATTTTTAACTCACCTTCTATTCTTTTAACAACACCTATATTTTTGGAGATGCCGCCGGTAATGACGAATTCTTTTTCCACGTTGACCTTTTCCAGAAGTGTGAAGACACGATGCGCCATCGCTGAAGAATAAGCGGCAATGACCTTCTCTTTAGACCAGCCCTGACGAAGCAACCCTAATGCTTCAGATTTAGCAAAGACAACACAGGTACTGGAGACCGGTTCAGGTTCTTTATCAACCGCCAGGGATAATTCTCCCATCTGTTCTATCTGGACGGATAACAACTCAGCGAAGACCTCCATTCCGCGACCTGTTCCAGCGGCACATTTATCATTCATTAAGAATGCGGTAACCTTACCCTTTTCGTCGCACTTAATTGCCTTGCAGTCCTGACCGCCCATATCAAGCACTGTTCTCACTGAAGAGCCCCAGATAAAATTAGCGCCACGGGCATGACAGGCAATCTCGGTAATGGATTTCTTGGCAAAAGGCACATTAACCCTGCCATAACCTGTGCCGACCACATAGTGAATCTTATCCAGAGCAAGTCCGCTGCCATCCATTGCCCAGTTTATCGCTTTGGTCGCGCTCTGGGAACTATCTGAACCCGTTCGCATCAAACTATAGGCATACAATTCGCCATCAATCATAATGGCGACCTTTGATGATACCGAGCCGACATCAACACCTGCGGTAATAATATTCGCCGAACGCCAGTCTCTGGCCTCATCTCGCCAGTTATACTCTTTCCATCTCCAGAATTCTTGTGTCATAGATTATACTCCTTTAATTATGTCCGCCTGAGATGAATAAATAAATAGTTGCCAGAGCACCAATCACACTTAAAAGAGTAAACACCTTCGTCGTTATCTTGTTCTTACCCTGACTTACCCCTTTTATCAGTAAAAGGATTATTACCCAGTATATAAAAATAAACAGACTTTTATTATCTACATCATTTGGGTCTAATACTTCAGGGATACCTGTCCATGGCTCGCCATAGGCGCGATATGCGACATAACAACCGATGGGGAAACTCGTAATAAAGAAAAAGATATTTGCCCAGATAACGGAGGCAATAGTTTTTGTTATCGGAAACGATGGGAAAGCAATATGCGTCAGGGCATAGTATATAGTATGTAAGAGGAAAAAGACCACCATATACATCATTATGATATGTAAAACTGTTACCCAGCGAATACCCTCACGACGATAGGTTATGTTAAGCAGTTTTTTATCAGGAGCGCCTTCAGGATAGGAAAAGGTATCTGTCTTTTCATCCACAAGATTAATATAATAATAATATCGTTCTGCCATTTTCAGCGGTGGCAACTGGACAGTATAAAACCCTGTCTCACCGGCGGGAAGCATTGATATAGTTGCAAAGTCCTTCTTAGGGGGCGGTATCTTATGAACCAGAACAGGTCTGGCTTCTTTTCTATCAAGCGAATAAAACGATAGTTTTACCTCTGTGGGCTTATTTAGTGAGGTTACAATCAGATTGATTCTGGCTGGCTTACCTTCGTCTAATTCTGAGCGGGTAGAAATTTCTATTTCATAGAGACCGACCGTAATGGTTTTATGCCGACTTGAGACACTCTGAAGCATACCGAATGAATAAAGCCAGCCAATAATTAGTGCTATAATAATCGTAACATAAAGGGGCCAGCGCCGCCCGAATGGGCGAGCCTCGCCCCCCCAAGAGGGGGCGGGAGGGAATCTTTTCTCTTCCATCATATATCTCCGTGAGGAATTGCAAACCTGATTACTATTGATAGAATTCCTCCTAAAATTGTCAACCAGGCAAAGGCGTTTTTACTGATAATATTGTGCTGATGGTCTTTATATAATACAGAACCTTTCATCAGTATCAAAAGAATAAGATAGTACATAAAATTAAAGAGCGTTTTATTATCAGTAACATCAAAGCCCACTGGCAGACCACCCCAGACCACTCCAGATTTCTCGTAGGCAATCCAGAAACCAAGAGGAAAACTTGAGATGCCATAACAGGTCAATCCCCAGAAAATACTTGATACTGCTTTAGAAATATTCCACTCGGTTTTATTCCAGAGATAATCAAAGGCAAAATAAAAGGCGTGAATAAGGAGAATAAAGGCAACAAGCATCAGAAGGATATGAATGAGCAATCCCCATTTATTCGGGTCCTGCTTATAGGTTACCCGATAAAAAACCTTCTTCCCCAGAGCGTTTTCAGGCATCGTGATAACACCTTCCCCGCTAAGGCGGGATGCCACCCCATTCGGGGGCGAGCCTCCCACCCTTCGGGGCGAGGTTCGCCCGGCGGGGCGACGCCCTGCTGGGCGGGGGGAAGGAATAATATTGTTTGACCCCTCTGGAGAATCTATCTCCATAAAGAAATAATATCGCTGGTTTTTAGAACGCGATTCAAATAGGTGAGCATAAAAATCGCCTCTCTGGGTGCCTGACATTGTTGCGATACTAAAATCCGCCTTTTTAATATCGGGATATTTTGCCTTAAAATCCTCACCTTTAAGCCAATAGACCTTGACAGCGTCACTGGTAAGCGGGGAACCTCTTTTAGATACGTTAACGAAGAATCGGTAAGGGTATCCAACATCTTCTTCTTTATAATGATTATATGTTATTCGTAAATCTCCTTTGACCACCATATCAGGTTTTCGTTTATTAAGCATCGCATTCCAGGCAAAAGCAATTAGAATACTTAATAGACTGACCATTACATATAAAGGTATTTTGGAGTTCTTCATAACTTCATCCAGCCCCTTTTTAACCCAGCCCTTGCATGCGGGCTGGGCTAATACCCCGCAGAAAGGGGCTGGATTCATTGGGAAAGGTTGCAGATACCGTGCTGCTAAAAAGCAGAGATTCTACAATTATCCAATTTAGGCATTTCTAATGGCGTAATCCCTAATTTCTGTGTAATGATATTTTCCAGTCTTGGCTTGGAAATCTCTTCTAATTCATAGGTTACCCGCACCCATGGTTTATTTATCTTTATCACTCTGCCGAGATTAATAGGTGTGGCTATAATCACGACATCACAAGGACATCTCTCTATGGTTTCTTCCAGGTCTTTAATCTGCTTTTGATGATAGCCGACTGCTGGCAGGACCATTGTGGTCTGCGGATACTGTTCAAAGACCTGCTTAATGGTCCCACTGGCATAAGGTCTTGGGTCAACAATTTCCTTTGCCTGATACTTTTTAGCGGCGATAAAACCCGCACCGTAAGGCATCTCACCATGGGTTACGGTCGGACCATCCTCTATCACCAGGACTCTTTTATCCTTAATCTTGTCAGGGTCAGAAACAAATACGGGCGAATTTGCCATAATAACCACCGCAGATGGATTATACTGCTGGGCGTTTTTCAGGATTGATTCCACATCCTCTGCCTTTGCTACATCAACCTTATTTATGACCAGCACATCAGCCATCTCAAAGTTTATCCTGCCGGGATAATATAAAAGTTCATGTCCACTTCTTAAAGGGTCACAGACAGTAATATGTAAATCTGGCTTATAAAATGACGTATCATTATTACCACCATCCCAGACAATTACATCAACTTCTTTCTCTGCTGCTCTGAGGATTTTCTCATAATCTACACCGGCATAAACCAGGACTCCCTTATGCAGATGTGGCTCGTATTCTTCCCTCTCTTCTATGGTACAATTATGACGGATGAGGTCTTCAAAGGTCTCAAAGCGCTGAACTACGCTCTCAAGAAGATTACCATAGGGCATTGGGTGACGCACCACCGCAACTTTCTTGTTGTATTTCTTGAGGATATCAACAACTCGTCTGCTGGTTTGACTCTTTCCTGAACCTGTCCGCACTGCACAAACCGCTATGACTGGCTTGTTGGACTTGAGCATCGCCTTCGTAGGGTCAAGTAATATGAACTGCACTTTCTCTTTTTCCACCTTCTCGCGACAACCTTTTATATATTCATAGGATACATCGCTATATGCAAAAATAACCTCACTTACCCCAGTTTCTCTAATAATATCTATAAGAAACTGCTCTGGCTTAATAGGAATCCCGGCAGGATATAATGGACCTGCTAATTCAGGAGGATATAAACGATTATCAATATTAGGAATCTGTGTGGCGGTAAAACAAACTATCTCATAGTCTTGATTATCCTTGTAAAGTGTATTAAAAACATGGAAATCCCTGCCTGCGGCACCCATTATCAATATCTTTTTCCTCATAGTATCTATTCTTTCTATATGAACCGAAGATTTATCCATATAAGCACTAAAATTATTGCCTGTCAACAAATTCTGGAAATTATCAGAAATTCTCCATCTTCTTCCGACGATATGAACAAACGCATCCTGAGATGTCATTCCGAACTTGTTTCGGAATCTGCACAGACCCTGAAACAAGTTCAGGGTGACAATTTGGGGAATTTCTGGGAAATTATAATCTGAATTTGTTGACAAATACCAAAAAAGTTATATAAGTTACTAATAATCAAAATCCCGGCGACTAAATATTATATCGTGCGGGAAAGAATGAAAAGGAGAATTTATGTTTAGTATAATAGATTGGATGTCCTACAGCAGTATTGGCGTTGTAATTCTATTAATAATCCTCTTTGTAGTAGCAATAATCTTCCTTAAATATGGGTTTTTATGGTTACAGGCATTGCTCTCTGGCGCTGCGGTAAGTATTCTGGATTTAGTAGGAATGTGGTTTAGAAAGGTTGATGGGACCGTAATCGTGATAAACCGAATCAATGCGGTAAAAGCAGGATTAGATATTTCCACTGATATTTTAGAGGCGCATTATTTAGCAGGAGGTAATGTAACTAGAGTGGTTCGGTCGGTTATCGCCGCTAATAAAGCAGGCATAAATCTTACCGTACATCGAGCAATGGCAATTGACCTCGCCGGTCGTGATGTGCTTGATGCAGTTCATACCAGCGTGCTACCAAAAGTGATTGATTGCCCTGATCAAAGAGGAGGGAAAACCACCATTGATGCAGTGGCAAAAGACGGCATTCAAGTAAGAGCAAAGGCAAGGGTTACTGTAAGGACTAATCTTGACCGTCTCGTTGGTGGCGCCACCGAAGAAACCATCATCGCCAGAGTCGGCGAAGGAATCGTTACCACCATCGGTTCAGCAGAGAACTACAAGCAGGTTTTAGAAAGCCCTGATAGTATTTCCAAGAAAGTCTTAGAAAAAGGGCTTGATGCAGGTAGCGCCTTTGAGATACTTTCTATTGATATCGCTGATGTTGATGTAGGAGAGAATATAGGCGCCAAATTACAGGCAGACCAGGCCGCGGCAGACCTCAAAGTCGCTCAGGCAAGAGCCGAAACCAGAGCCGCCATGGCCAGGGCTCAAGAACAGGAAATGAAAGCAAAAACACAGGAAATGAAGGCAAAGGTCGTTGAAGCAGAAGCAGAGATTCCTAAGGCAATCTCTTATGCATTCCGTGAAGGCAAACTCGGCATAATGGATTATTATTCGCTCCGTAATATTCAGGCGGATACTGATATGAGACAATCTATTGCTCAACCGCCAACTAAACCGAAAGGATAGCCACTGAGTAAATGAGGTCGTCTTCTCACCACAAAGACATTCACCCAGCCCATCCAGATGGGCTGGGCAAGAAGGGCATAAAGAAATCACCAAGGAATATATCGTGGTTAACCTTTGTGTTCTTTGTGCCTTTGTGGTTAGTTTTATACTTTTCCATACCGCAAGACACATTTACCCAGCCCCCACTTGGGGCTGAGCTCACTAATAAAATTGACCCCGTTAGAGATAGGTCGTCCCAAGGGGACGACCGTAAATCCGCAACCCCAACCCTCCCCATACGGGCTAAAGAGAACATATCGGATAGCAGCCCCGATGGACATCGGAGTATCTCTAACGGGGTTGACGACCTTATCCACAGATACTCTCTGCAGGACGCACTTCTCTCTATTAAGATTGTAACCCTACCTGCTTGTAGTGAGCCCAGCGAACCTAAGAATCAGACCGTTTATGAAAGGAATGCAGATGGCTTGATGTCTGTGGCTTCTAATGTAAAACTCTTTTCCAGTGCGGCTGCTTTATGCCGGCTCACGCCTGACTTTAAGTTCTTCACAACGGTTTTCTATGATGGGGGGGTGAAGAATAATCTTCTTACGGGCAATCTGGTGGTCAAAAGTAACGGCGACCCGAATATCTCAGGCAGATTTTATGATAATAATCCCACTGCTATCTTTGAGAAATGGGCTGATAAACTCGCTTCCTCAGGAATAAAAACCATCAGAGGAGCCCTGATTCTTGATGAAAGCGCCTTTGATAAGGAATATTATATCCCTTCCTGGCCCCGAGAGCAATTTAGTTGGTGGTATTGCGCCCCCATCTCGGCTATCTCCTATAACGATAATTGCGTTGAAATTACCGTCTATCTTCAGGCGGATAAAGTAAAATACTCCGTATCTCCCCCAACGCAGTTCGTTAATATTTCATTAGATGTAGATATAAATAATAAGTTACCGAAGAGTTCTCTTATCTTTGACCGTGCTCCTCAAACAAACAATATTACTATCAGCGGAACAATATCACCTCAGGACGCTGTGATAAAAGAATTTGTTACGGTATCAAATCCGCCATTATTCTTCGGGACGGTCTTCAGGGAGGTCCTGACGAGAAAGAATATTCTTCTGGGCGGTAAGATAATAGTCGTAAGTCAGCCCTATCCCGTAGGAACTCTCGGGACAGCCGGCTTGGTCAAGGTCGCCGAGGAACAAACCGACTTGGCAACAACAATAAAGGTAATCAACCAGCGTAGTCAGAACTTCTATGCTGAACAATTGCTCAAGACACTATCATTTCACTATTACCGCCAGGGGACATTTAGCCGCGGATTGGAGGTCGTCAGACGCTTTATTTCCAATGAAGTCGGTATCCCGGAGGGCTCATATTTCATAGCCGATGGTAGCGGATTATCACGGGAAAACTGGTTCTCTGCCAATCAGATAGTCCAACTTCTACATTACCTATCACGTCACAAATATTTTACGGTATTTAGAGAATCTCTTAATAGCGAAAAGTGGCAGGGGAACCCTGATGCAAAGAGAACCATCTGGGCAAAGACCGGGTATCTCAAGAACTCACTCGTCCTCTCGGGCTATGCCCTGACAAATACTAAAGACGACACATCCTATATCTTCTCTCTTATCA
>JASEHY010000065.1 GCA_030018555.1 Planctomycetota bacterium | reverse complement strand
CCAGAGATTAGAAGGGTCTATTGCGAGTGCTTCTTCTAATAGTTTAATTGCTTTTTCTATCTTGCGTTCTTTATAATTTATATACGCAGAAATCGCCAGGAAAGGAACATATTTTTTCGGTGCCATTGACGGTTCTTCCAGTATTTTTTGGGTCTGATTAATCTCTCCCTCTGCAAGAAATAATAAAGCAAGATTAGCCGCATCCGCCAGAGTTCTTGAACCGGCGGGTATCTGCGAAAGATAGGATTTATAATACTGCGTTGCCTTTTTATAATCCTTCTGGTATAATGAAATCATTGCCAGATAATAAAGAGTTTCAATCCTGGTAGGGTCAAGAGATAAACACCACTGAAAATCCTCAGATGACTGGGCGTATTTCTGGGCTCTGAAATAGAATATGCCTCTGACATATCTGGCAATGAAACTATCAGGCACCATCTTTAAGGCGGTTTTAAGCAGAGAAAACGTTTCATCCTGCTTGTTATTTGCCCATTTCAGATACGCCAGTCCAATATAGGGTGATTCATCTACGGGATTAAAATCCATCCCTTCTAAAAATAGCATCTCTGCATCGGCAGGAAGGTTACCTACTAAATAAAGAAGCCCGAGGTTGATAAAGGACGGTGAAGAGTAAGGGGCAAGATAAATTGATTGCAGAAAATGCTGGCTTGCTTGTTTATAATCTGCCTCTAAAAGAGCCATCATTCCTAAAAGGTTAAGTAACTCTGATGATGTCTCTGTTTGTTTCTGGGCATGGGTATCAGAGAGGAGCGTTTTAACTTCCTCAAACCTGCCCATCTGATATAGGAACAATGAAAATCCTTCTAAAAATGCTAAATGAGTTGGTCCTCCTGACGGTATGCCAGATTTGAGGTTTTTTATCCGCTCGTATATTTTCCCCGCTTCAGTGTAATCCTTCTTTATTCTATAAAGATTGCCTGATTTAATCAGTGCCTCTACATAATTAGGCGCAATATTGACTGCTTTTTCGTATGAAAATAACGCCTCATCATATAATCTCAGTCTTTCATAGGAATTACCTAACCTATAATAGATAATCTCTTTATTTACTAATAAGAAAGTCAATGCATCTTGATATAAAGTAATTTCATTATCAAAGTTGTTCTTTAGCAAATAATGTTCGCCAAGAGTAATATAAAATTTGAGTTCACGATTATTGAGTTTGAGTGCCTCTTTCAATGCCGAAACTGCCTTATCATCTAACCCTTTATTCAAACACCATTCTGCTAACCGATACCACGAATAAGCATCATTGATAGATGTCTTTTTCAACTCAAACTCATAGAGTTCTTCATTAGTATAAGCTCTCTTGATATCAGCAATATCCTGTTTCTTGTAACTTGTAGTATTATTCTGTTTTGATTTAAGGAACCATACCATCTCTTTATCTTCTGTTATGTATTTACCTATAATTTTTTGTCCGCTTTTAAGGGTAATCACATCTTCTTCAACCGCCTCTGGGGGTTTTTCTGGAAGTTTGGCTGGTTGGTGCAGTTCGGTAATTAACATATTGAGGGTTTCTACGGGTGGCAGAGACCTGCGGTCTGGTAGAGATAGTTTTAAGGAATCGTCATAAGGATAAAATTGACCCCGCTCAAGAGAGGTCATTCTAAGAGTCCCTTTATTATAAAATCGTTGGTCAGGCATAGGATTGAAGCCAATCAAGCGAATTTCCTTTTCTACCGCTTCAGGTAGAGGGAGTTCAACAAAATGTTCTATTTTTTGGGTGGCGGAAGTGAAAGGATTTCTCGTAGTGATAATATGCTTATCAATATCGTCTTTAGTAGCATCGCGGGGAGGAACCGCATAATATGTGCGAGGTTTCTGACTCAACTCCCATTTTTCTTGTAATTCTTCTTTACGAAAGACAGTCGTCCATAAGATAGCGATGAGGAAGATTATTGATAATACAATAATTATTTTTTCTTTATGATGTAGCCATCTACTTATTAGAGACATAGAATGTTTTTATTTACTGCGGCTTTGATGAAGACTCTTCACTATCTTCTTAATCATAATCCTCTTAAATATATAAAACTTCTCCAATTAGGTCAAGAAAAAGGATGCAACAACTTAAAAACCGGATGTAACTTCTCTGATAGCGTTATAGGGTGCATTCATCAGGAATTTTAACTCTCCGAGAGTAATACTTAAAGGAGGCATCAGGACAACCACATCACCGAGCGGTCGTAATATTACTCCGTATTCGCGTGCTTTAAGAATAACGCGGTGTCCCATTCTTGCAGAATACGGGAAAGGTTCTTTGGTCTCTCTGTCTTTGACTAATTCAATCCCGACCATTAGTCCAACCTGACGGATATCACCGACATTTTTAAGGTCATAGAACCTTTTTAATTTCTCTTTTAAGAATTCTATTTTGGGCTGGATTGTTTGTATGGTTTTTTCTTTCCGAAAGATTTTCAGGTTCTCAAGAGCGGATACACAGGCAAGAGGGTTGCCACTATAAGTATGACCGTGAAAGAATGTCTTTTTCTCCTCATATTTACCTAAAAAGGCATTAAATACTTTCTCGGTGGTCAGTGTAGCCGCTAATGGCAGGTAACCTGCAGTTATACCTTTGGCAATCGCCATAATATCCGGTGTTACGGCTTCATGCTCACAGGCAAACATTAAACCTGTCCTGCCGAACCCTGTCGCCACCTCATCGGCAATCATTAAGATGTCATATTTATCGCAGAGATGTCTGATGGTTTTAACAAAGCCCGGAGGTTGAGTGAGCATTCCTGATGCACCCTGAATAAGTGGTTCTATAACCACTCCAGATAATTTCTGGTGATGTTTTTGTATCACTTTTTCAATGTGAGAAATACATCCTTCCATCACTGAACCATTCTGGCATCTATCTCTACTTTTATGGAACGGGCAGCGGTAACAGTAAGGACCCGGCATCCGAATAGTAGAAAATAATAGCGGTTTATAGATAGAATGGAATAATTCTATCCCACCCAGACTCACTGAACCGATGGTATCGCCGTGATAGCCGTTGACGAATGTGAGAAATTTAGTCTTCTTTCTTGTGTCATCCGTCTTGCGTGAAGAGAGTTGTCTCCAATACTGAAATGCCATCTTAAGAGCAATTTCCATTGCAGTTGAACCGTTATCAGAATAGAAAACTCTTGATAGTCCCTTTGGTGCAATCTTAATAAGCGACTCGGCTAATTCTATCGCGGGGATATTGGAAAGCCCCAATAAAGTGGAATGTGTTATTTTAGAAAGTTGTTTTTCTATCGCACGGTCAATTGCTTTAACCCGATGTCCGTGAACATTACACCAGAGGGAGGAAATACCATCAAGATATTTTTTGCCTTCGGTATCATAAAGATAATTGCCCTTACTTTTTTCAACAACTATGATATCATTCTCCATCCAGTCTTTCATCTGGGTAAAAGGATGCCAGAGATATTTTTTGTCTTTATCTTTAATGCTTTGATGATGTTTCATATGATGGTAATCCCGTCCCGCTTTAGCGGGACTCCAACTGGCTCTATATAGTAAACCAAAAGAAAATCTTATGTCAATCTTTCAGAAATACAACATTTTAATTGACAGACTACGGAAATATGTTAAAGTGAATTTTAATATGTTCACTATACTCTCTATTATTCTGAGTTTATTGCTCTCAGGATGCGTTTCTTCTACTCCTGCCCCCAGGATTGATAAATCTATTATTAAAGAGCAGCGGTTGATTGATGATAATTTTAAGACTATCTGTAATTTAATGTTAAAGGGAAAAATAAGCACCGTTTATGATAAGTATTTTAGCGGCTCGCTCAAGAATCTTCAGAGTTATGATGAGTTTGTTAAAGGGTATAATGAGAACAAAAAGTCGTGGGATTTGCTTTTCAAGGGGGCAATCTTAAAACAGATTTCACCAGAAGAGAAACTTGCCTCTGCGATTGTAGTCTGGGGAACAGGCGAAACCTCTCTTATAGAATTCTTTAAAGAAGATAAAATATGGAAGATTAATTTCCTCAGAGGACCAGCAGTCGTATTTGAACGCGGACTTCAATCTCAATAGGTTATTAGTGCGACTTTGATGGCGCCAACGGCGCCAGAATTAGTCGCACTTATCCCGCCGCCTTTGGCGAGCCTCGCCCCGAGGGGCGGGAGCATAGCGAGGGATTACCCAGCGGGGTTTAACGCCTCGCCCAAGAACCCGAGCCCACACGCAAACGTAAGCGCCGTGTGTAGGCGAGTTTACTATGAGCCCATTTAGAAATGTAACTCTGTATAGTGCTATAACGGTTCTGATTCTATCAGGATGTATGGCGACTCCCATACAAGGAGGGAAAAACCCTAACCAGATATTTATTGAGAGTACTCCAACAAAGGCAACAGTATTACTGAATGACGAAGTAATTGGAATAACACCGCTTTATGTTAAACTACCGAGAAAGGAAAATCCTCAGTATATTACGATAAGCAAAGACGGCTACAAACCAGAAGAAATAACCTTTCTCCCTATAGTTTATGGTGTAAGCGACCAGAAAAGAAATATGGTAACTAACAGCACTCTATTTTTTGGTGGAGCAGGTTTAGTATTCGGTTTGGTTGTCAGTGCCCCTTTGTCAGGATTGTTAGGTGGTTCAATCCTCGGTTTTGTCGCAGGCGCGGCTCAGGAAGAAAAAAATATCACCACTATATATGAACATTCACCAAGAAATGTCAAGGTCAATCTGTCTCCCCTCTGGAAATAGAAACAGGAGAATAATTATGTCAGAAAGATATAAAATTATTATTGTAACAGTTTTAATATGCACTATGGGGCTGGTGTTATTTGCGGCGGTTAGAAAACCTAAACCCGCACCCACTCCCGACACCACAGAAAAAACACCTGAACCAACGATAACAACACCAGAACCTGTAACCCCTACTTACCAGATTCTACCTGTCTTTAAGATGGAAGATGTGTTAAAGGTAGAAGAAGAACAGAGATGGGACGGCACTATGACAATAAAAACAGATGATAAAGTGTTGTCATATCCATATTACAAACAGTTTACTCAGCAATATACCGAAAAACTATTTCTAATTACACCTGACCAACTTAATTTTAAGTCAGAGCGTTACTACCACACCTCAATAATTAAATCCAATATGCCTGATGAAGGGAAAAAAACTCAAAGCACATCCCTTGAAGGCAAAACCCTCTCTTTAGAAACCAAAAATTACCAGATAGTTTCACACGAGAAGATAGCCCCAAAAGAGGTTGTTGTAATTAAGGATGACTATTTTTATTTAAATGCCCTGAATTGGTTCTATTCCTGCCTGCCGAATGCTGAAGATTCTCTGGAAATTGGAGCATCCTATCCGCTGAAAAGTAAGGACCTTGCTAAGATTATTTTTAAGGAACATTTCAATGAGAAGTTCTGCACTATTACCGGCAGCGGTGTCTTAGAAGAAGTAACCCAATCCCCGTCTCCCTCTGTTATGACTGCAAGAGTGCTGATTAATCTTAAAATCAAACAGATGAAAGAGGACACTAAATTTAATGTTGAACTCATTGGCTTATGTAAAATATCAAAAGGTAAAACTCAATCAATAGAATTAGAACTCTCTGGTCCATTTACTATCATCCAACCTACTTTCAGTCATGAAGGGAAAAAGATATCATCATCTACTGAAGGAACATTAAGAATAAAATCTAAAATAAGTCAGTAATGAGTTCGGAGTACCCTGAACTCAGTAAGGAGGGTTGAAAAATGGCGCGTACTTTATCAGCAAAAAAGAGAACCAGACAGAATATTAAGAGAAAACTACGGAATCAGATAGTAAAATCGCAAATCAAAACCCATCTCAAAAAGACACGGCTGTTCTTACAACAGCAAACACCAAATATAACTAAAGATCTTATCTCTAAAGGATTAGAACAGACATATAAACTGATTGATAAAGCGGTAAGTAATGGTGTAATCCATAAAAATAAGGCGGGGCGTCTGAAATCACGAATTACTCTGGTGGCAAATAAGGTGAGCCAGAAATTAAACACGAATAAAACCGAATAAGACGAATCCCACGAATTTAATTCACTATTCGGTTGTATTACATATTATTCGTGTCATTCGCTTTATTCGTTCCCATTCGTGTTTATACTTTCCGATACAATGAGCAAAGGCATTCTTTATATCGTCGCAACTCCTATCGGCAATCTGGATGATATTACCCTGCGGGCAATCAAGTTGCTTAAAGAAGTTGACCTTATTGCCTGTGAGGATACCAGAATCGCACTGCGTCTGCTCAACCACAACCAAATAGAAAAACCGCTCATAAGTTATTTTGAGCATAACAAAGAACGACGAAGTTCGTATCTGATAGACAAACTCCTAACCGGTATAAAGATTGCCTTAATCAGTAATGCCGGTACTCCTTTAATCTCAGACCCGGGTTATGAACTGGTCAAACTCTGCATTCAGAATGAGATTCCGGTTATTTCTATTCCCGGTGCGTCAGCGATTACCTCGGCATTAGCGATTTCCGGCTTATCCTCAGACAGATTTATCTTTGAGGGTTTTCTCCCCAGAAAACCAGCCAAGCGAAGAAGAAGATTACAGATCCTTTCCACAGATGAACGGACTATCATTATCTACGAATCGCCTCATCGTATTCACAAGACACTACTGGAACTAAAAAATATCTTAGGCAATCGCCAGATGGTTATGGCACGAGAAATGACCAAATTATACGAGGAAACCAAAAGAGGCACTATTGAAGAAATATTAAACTACATCAGTGGAAAAAAGGTAAAAGGAGAAATTACACTGGTTATTGCGGGTAGCAACAAAACATAGTGCTTGTTTCTCTTGATAGTATCGGAAATTATATTAGCCACCAAGACACCAAGACACGAAGCCACCAAGACACGAAGACACGAAGACACGAAGACACGAAGAAAACAACCCCTTTAATCCCCCTTAACAAAGGGGGACAGAGGGGGTTGTTATTAGTGCCTTTGTGTCTTTGTGGTTAAAGGATTTTTCTTGATTAACAATATTATAGCCCGTATTCGTCATATGAAATACGGGAAATTACTCTACGAACCCTGACCCTTCAGACCCTGACGGGTCCTTCCCTCGACCCAGAGGGGTCTTGGTAGCCACCATCCCGTGAGGGACGGGACGAGAACCCAGCACATAAATTATGTGCTGGGTAGACAAAGTGCCGGGAAGCCTTATAATTAAAGGGGAAAAGACAATTTACAGATAATCATTTTGCTAAAGAAATAGTCTGGGGTTGCCGATATGTATCTACATGAGACCAAAAGGAACTGCCTCCGAGCTGGAGTTTTCCGCCGCTCGTGGTCGTGGGACATGCCCTGTCCCCGCATTATTCATAAGGTGCTTAAAATGGTGACACTCTGTCCGAGATTGCTTCGTCCCCCGAATGCTTTCGGGGTCCTCGCAATGACATCCTTTGCTTGTCATTGCGAGGTCGCC
>JASEHY010000064.1 GCA_030018555.1 Planctomycetota bacterium | reverse complement strand
TTATAAGCAAGGATGAACCTTTTGGTTAGGAGTCGCGGCAACTCTGGCTTAACAAGATACATATAATAGGCAGTGCCTATTCCTGCTAATGCGACTAATACTGAAATTACCATCAGCAGAAGTTCAGTAACGTGATGTTGTCCTGTGTCTGCGTGAGGAGTTGTCGGCAGAGGACATACATCATCCCCGATGTTACATCGGGGTTCCTGTGATGTTTGAGCAAATACCGGCTCCATAAAATGTTCTATATGATTACCTCCGCCAATGATTGCCGGAATACCAACATACCCGCCAATGACCGAGAGAACCGCTAAAATTATTAGGGGTAGTGTCATAATCAGGGGCGATTCATGAGCCGGTGCACTATGCTTGGCGCTATGAGAACCCTGACTGGATACGTCGTGTGTTTGATGAGAACTCTGTTCCACACGGTTTACGCCAAAGAATGTCTTGAATACCAAACGAGACATATATAAAGCGGTAAGCCCTGCGGTAATGACTCCTACCAGCCATAATGCCCAGTGTCCGTGTGAAGATGAAAACGCCTTCCAGAGAATCTCATCCTTGCTGAAGAATCCTGCAAGGCCTGGAATTCCGGCAATGGCAAGCGTTCCAATCAGGAATGTCCAGAATGTTATCGGCATATATTTCTTGAGACCCCCCATCTTGTCAATATTCTGTTCGCCACCTGTGCCGTGAATGACACTGCCTGAGCCGAGGAATAACAACGCCTTGAAGAATGCGTGAGTCATCAGATGAAAGATACCGGCTGCAAATGCACCAACACCAACTCCTAAGAACATATAGCCCAATTGACTGACAGTGGAATAGGCGAGCACCCGCTTAATATCCTTCTGGAGTAGTCCGATGGTGCCGGCAAATAATGCTGTGCAGACCCCTACCACTGCGATAATCATCATTGCGGTCGGAGAGAGGATATAAACAAAGTTCATACGGGCAATCATATAAACGCCTGCCGTAACCATCGTTGCGGCGTGGATGAGGGCAGAAACCGGTGTCGGACCTGCCATCGCATCCGGCAACCAGACATATAACGGTATCTGCGCGGATTTACCGCAGGCACCTATAAATAACAAGATGCCTACCGCAGTGGCTAATGCCGGCGTGAGATGAGAGGCATTCTCCCTTAACTCCAGAAAACTAATCGTCCATTTCCCGCTCAATTCACCGATACTCCAGAATAACAGCAGGACACCTAAAATAAAGCCGTAGTCACCGATACGATTGACGATAAATGCCTTCATACCTGCGATGGCATTCTCTGTCTTCTCAAACCAGAAGCCAATCAGGAGGTAGGAACACAGTCCCACGCCCTCCCATCCGATAAACATCATCAGGAGATTGTCGCCCGAGACCAGAAGTAACATCGCAAAGATAAAGAGATTGAGGAATCCGAAATAACGGGCATAGCGTTTATCATCAGCCATATAGCCAACAGAATAAAGGTGTATCAGGAAACCCACGCCGGTAACGACCAGAAGCATAATCACAGAAAGCGGGTCAACCAGAAATCCGGCACTTGCCTTGAACGAACCGACTTCAAGCCAGTTATAGGCAACCTGATGAATAATACGGTCATCTGCTGAACGCCCTATTAATTGGATAAGGGTGAGAAGAGATAGAATAAAGGAGGCAAATACGACCCCGCAGGCGATGATACTGACCAGTATTTTAGGCAGGAATCTGCCGATAATAAGACAGACCACGGCACCACAGGCAGGCAGAAACGGTATTAACCAGAGATAGTTATTCATAATCTATAAACTATAATCTATGAACTATGATTTTTACCCTTCTGAAGGGTCTTTACAATAGAAGTTAAAATCTTAATTAACTCTTCATTTTCTCTTAGTAATTCTGAACACCTTTCTAATTTTATTAATCCCGAATCTACTATTAACCTCAACCAATACTTGGTTTCGTTTGCTTCTTTCCTGGAGATATTCATACTATGAGTAAAATCTTTCCTTGTTAAACCACTGTAGGCCTCTTCTATATTCGCACCAATTGATGTAGCCGAACGAAGAATTTGACCTCCTAAAATTTTGCTTATCTGGTTCGCTGGTAAAAATTGAACCAATTTAATTACTCTTAAAGCAAATTCAAAACTCCTTTTCTTAAGGTCTTCCTTATTCATACATTATAGTTCATAGATTATACTTAATATTTCAATTCCCTTGTTTCATCCACATCAACAGTCCTGAAATTCTGATAGATATTAAGTATAATCGCCAGAGCAACTGCCGCCTCACAAACCGCTACAATAATAATAAAGATGACAAATACCTGTGCATCAACAGAACCAACCACAAAGCGTCCGAAAGCAATAAAAGAAATACTCGCCGCATTAAGTATCAGTTCTATACCCATTAATATCGCCACCGCACTCTTACGAGTAAGAACAATATAAAGCCCTAAGCAAAAGAGTATCGCACTTAATAGTAGAAAGTGTTGTAATGTTATCATTGAGATTTCCTTGCTAAATACGTTGCTCCCAGCAATGCGCCCAGCAGTAACACCGCGGATACTTCAAACGCCAATAAATATCTACCCAGTAGGGCTTCACCAATAGCACTGATTCCACCAATATCCAGAGTACCCTTTACCTGCCAGGGTGTCGTCATAATCAGCCAGACCAGACCAACAAAGATAAGGAATACTAAAGGTCCAGCAATATAAGGTGATGTCTGGGGATTGGAGAGTTTTACATCCGTTATCTTGCTCGTCAGCATCACCGCAAAGAGAATCAGGACGAGAATACCGCCGACATAGATTACTACCTGTGCGATGGCAAGAAAGTCCGCGCCCAAGAATACATATATCCCAGCCACTCCAAAGAAAGTAACAAGTAGTGCAAAGGCAGAATGGACGATATTGCGGGAAAACGCCACGATCACTGCCGAGCCAATGACCAATGCTACGAATATGTAAAATATAGTATTATAAATAATCTCGCTCATAATTTAGTTTTTACCCACTGATAAACCATATCCTTACGAGTATAGCAGGAGATTTCGTAATCGTGGCTCATATATATTGCCCCGGTCGGACACCCTTCAGTGCATAAGCCACAGAAGATACATCTGGAAATATCCACCTCAAATTTAGTAATATTCTTCAGACGCTTCATTTCTTTGCCTTCAAGATTAGTAACCACTGCGGGAATCTCTGCCTTAACATTCTCCAGAGTAATACAACTCACGGGACAGATATTGACACAATAGAGACAGGAGATACATTTATTGGTGTCACATCCAACCTTGCCTCTAAAACGGTCAGGCATCTTCCAACGTTGGTCAGGATATTCCATCGTTACTTTCTTGGAGAAGAAATACTTAACAGTAACCGCCATCCCCTTCAGAACGGACAGAAGCCCGATAACAATCGCACTAAAATATCTGACCATATAAATCTGTGGCTTATAGTATCATCCAGATTCCAATCAGTAATAAATTAGCAAATGAGAGCGGTAAAAGGACCTTCCAGCATACTGCCATCAACTGGTCAACCCGGTAGCGCGGTAGTGTCCATCGTAACCACATCATTAAGAATACCAGAAAGAGAACCTTGGTAATGAACCATCCAAAGCCCTCTATAATAGCGAGAATAGAATAATCACCGAATATATTTAAGATAAAGAATGGTAGAGGTGATTGCCATCCGCCGAGAAATAGGACAGTTGCAATAGCAGAGACGACAAACATATTGGCATATTCAGCCATAAAGAAGAAGGCAAATCGCATCCCGCTGTATTCGGTATGAAAACCGCCGACTAATTCTGATTCTGCTTCCGGAAGGTCAAATGGTGTGCGATTGACCTCAGCCATCGCCGCTATAAAATAGATAAGAAACGCAAATAGCGTAAAAGGTGGATAGCGAAATACTAACCAGTTCACCAGACCGCCACCCTGCTGATTAACAATCTCCTGCATATTCATCGTGCTTGTAATCATAATCATTGTCAGGAAAACAACGCCGATAGGTATTTCATAACTGATAATCTGAGCCGCAGAGCGCATACCACCGAGAAGCGACCATTTGTTACCACTCCCCCACCCCGCCATAATAATCCCTACGATGACTAAACTTGAGATGGCAAAAATATAAAGGAGTCCAAGATTAAGATTGGTAATACCTAATGATTTACTGAAAGGTAGGGCGGCAAATACGCCGAGTGTTCCGATAAAAACCACATAAGGGGCGGCACGAAAGAGCATCTTATCTGCGGCGGCGGGAATGAGGTCTTCCTTCAATACTAATTTGATACCATCAGCGATGAATTGGAAAAACCCTTCTGGACCGACCCGGTTTGGACCGAGCCGGCATTGGAAAAAGCCGGCAAAACGACGTTCGGCAAAACTTGCCAGCCCTGCAAATAACATCGCTCCACCTAACACGACGCCACCGAATATAAAAATCCAGACAATATACCATAATTCAACAGGTGCACCTTTTATGGTAAATGGTATGTTCTGTTCCGAGAATGTTTTTATTGCCTCAATATATTCTTTCAACATAGAATTCTCTGACCACTGTCTACTGTCTACTGACTACTATCATCATCTATCTATCTCAGGTAAAACAATATCAAAACTACCGAGTAGAATAACGAAATCAGCAATCATTGTGCCTCTGCTGATTTCCGGGACAACGCTGAGGTTACTAAAGGACGGTGCTCGTATTTTGAGCCGATAGGGATTCTGAGAGCCGTCACTGACTATATAAAAGCCCAATTCTCCCCGTGGGTTTTCCGCACGAACATAGACCTCCCCCGCTGGTGGTTTGAACACCCGTCCTACTTTGGCACGGATTTCACCCGCTGGTATTTTATCCAGAACCTGACGGATTATCCGAACGCTCTGCTCTATTTCCTGCATCCTTACGAAATACCTATCCCAACTATCGCCTATTGTTCCAACCTTTCCTGTGCCTACAGGTATAGCAAAATCCATTTCCGGATAAACTGAGTATGGTTCGTTCTTTCTCAAATCCCAGTTAACACCGGATGCCCGAAGATTAGGTCCTGTAACGCCGAAGGCAATAGCGAGGTCAGGTGGTAAAACACCAATCTTCGCCATCCGATTTATAAATATCTGGTTATAACTGAGAAGTTGATGATACTCCTTTATTTTCTTTTCCATTACATTACAGAACTCCCTTGCCTTTTCAATAAAGCCGTTGGGTAAATCATCAGAGCATCCGCCGATACGGATATAATTATAGGTAAGGCGCTGACCGCAGGTCATCTCAAATAAATCAAGTATCTGCTCTCTTTCTCTGAATCCATAAAGTAATGGCGTAAACGCACCGGTCTCCATACCCATCGTTCCGAAGAACAGAAGATGACTGGCGATTCGGTTCAGTTCCGCCATAAGCACCCTGATATATTCGGCTCGTTTGGGAACTTCTATATTGGCAAGTTTCTCCACTGTCATTGCATAGGCAAGATTACAGTTCATCGCTCCCAGATAATCTATTCGGTCGGTGTAAGGCATAAACTGGTGATAATTCAGTTTTTCGGCTATCTTCTCCAGTCCGCGATGAAGATATCCAATCTGAGGGAAAACCTCATCAACAATCTCACCATCGGTCTTGAGAACCTTATTAAGCACACCGTGGGTAGAAGGATGCTGGGGACCCATATTAATAAGCATCTCTTCGCCGATGATAATCTCTTCTATCCGAGAAGATGCCTTTTTTACTATAGTGGTATAATCCTGATTTTGATTCATGTTTGATAAATCAAACCGCTACATATTTTGTAGCGGTCGCATTTATGCGACTTTTACAACGGCACGCCGTGATAAGTCGCCGGGTATTGATAATCCTTTCTCAATGGATGTCCTTCCCAATCATCTGGCAGAAGAATTCGGATGAGATTTGGATGTCCTTCAAACTTGACACCAAATAAGTCATAGATCTCTCGCTCAAACCAATTCGCCGCCCGCCAGATATTCTCTACAGTAGAAACCATAGCATTATCTTTCGGTACTTCTACTTTCAATATTACCTTATACAAATGCCTCATTGAAAACAGATGATAAACAATCGTGAAGTTAGCCGGATAATCAACACAGGTTAAAGACATCAGGGAATCAAAATACAAGTCGGGTGTTTCCTTAAGGAATTGTGCCACTTGAACGATGGTATCCACTTTAACCCTGACAAATGGCGCCAAAGGATTGTCCTGAAAGTTGACGCTCTCGCCAAACCTTGCTTTTAACTTATCCGCTATTTCCTGTATATTCATATCTGGTTCTTCACGGAAAAGTGTGGGTAAGGAGTTACACACCCCCTACCCCCTCTTGATAGAGGGGAGTTTCCAGAAGAAGTCCCCTCTAAAAAGAGGGGATTTAGGGGTGTGTTATCCTCACTATAGGTTGTTACCCACTAAAATACCGGAAGACCCTCATATCTTAATCTACGTAATCTGTGAAATCTGTGGTTATGGTTTCGCTATAGTCTTTCTCTTTATCAGTTTCTGTAGTTTCATCAGTCCTTCCAGGAGTGCTTCGGGTCGTGGAGGACAGCCCGGCACATAGACATCAACTGGTATTACTAAATCTGCACCTTTAAGAACTGAATATGAGTGTTTCACAAACGGTCCTCCACTTGAGGCACAGGAGCCCATTGCTATCACATACTTTGGTTCAGGCATCTGGTCATAAATAAGTTTCATTCTTGATGCCATCTTGTGCGTAACGGTGCCTGCGACAATCATCAGGTCTGCCTGGCGAGGAGAAGGTCTGAAGACCTCTGCGCCAAAACGGGCAATGTCGTAGCGTGAAGCACCTGTTGCCATCATCTCTATGGCACAGCAGGCAAGACCGAAGGTAACGGGCCAGAGCGAATTCGCCCGCGCCCAGTTGATAAAATAATCCGCACTCGTTACTACTATGTTCTTCTCAAACCGATTCTCTATCAATCCCATAAGTTTTAACTATAAACTATAAAATCTAAACTAAGAAGTTTATACTTTATATCTCATATTTTATCGTTAGTTTTAATCCAAGACAGGTCGCCTTTTTTCCAGAGATAGGCAAGACCGACCAGAAGTATCCCCACAAAAATGAGCATCTCAATAAAACTCACCCATCCCAGTTTTTTATAGACTACTGCCCAGGGGAAAAGCACGAGAATCTCCACCTCAAAGATAATGAAGATTAAGGCAATCACATAGAAGTGGATATTGAACTTAATCCAGGAAGTGCCGGCTGGTCTCTCACCGCATTCATAGGTGGATGCCTTTTCCGGTGTGGGCTTATGCGGACGAACAATCCAGGAAAATACCAGAGTGAAGAATATAAAAAGGATGGCGATGATGATAAAAGCAAGGACAGCCGCAAAATCAAACAGCATACTTAATCTATTCTATGCTCAAGGTTTTTACCAATTGCTTCTCTTAATTATAACGACTACTAAAACTTAATATTTTACAAATGATAATATTGCAAGAAAAATAACACGAATTTCACGAATAG